>DASURT010000023.1:0-13655 GCA_036375515.1 Sphingomicrobium sp. | reverse complement strand
CGAGGCTCGGTTTCTTCGGAGTGCTCGACGAGCGTTTCGACACCGAGCTGCTCGGGCGTGTCGCCGAGATGCGGCCGCGCTGGTCGTTCGTGATGGTCGGCCCGGTGGTGAAGATCGCGCCCGAAGACCTGCCGAGGCGCGGGAACATCCATTATCTGGGCGGGAAGACCTACGCCGAGCTGCCGGCCTATCTCGCCGGCTGGGACGTCGCGCTGATGCCGTTCGCGATGAACGAATCGACGCAGTTCATCTCACCCACCAAGACCCCCGAATATCTCGCCGGCGGAAAGCCCGTCGTCTCGACTCCGGTGAGGGACGTGGTGCGCCATTACGGCCAGCTCGAGGGCGTGAAGATCGCCGCCGATGCAGATGCCTTCGTCGCCGCCTGCGAGGAAGCGCTCGAACTTTCGCATTCGGCGGACCAGGGCTGGCTCGCCGAAGCGGACCTCATGCTGTCCGCGACCAGTTGGGACACGGTTCAAGCCCGGATGGCCGGCCTCGTTGCCGACTTGCTCGGCACTCGCGAGGCGAAGGCTGCTCCGGCGCTGCTCGTGGCAGCGGAATGAACGCGCCAATTCTCGCCGGGAACGGCAAGGCACCCTATGATTATCTGATCGTCGGGGCCGGGTTCGCCGGTTCCGTCCTCGCCGAGCGACTGGCCAGCCGGCGCGGTGCGCGGGTGCTCCTGATCGACCGCCGGGACCATGTCGGCGGCAACGCCTATGACGAGCCCAACCAAGCCGGAATCCTCTACCACAAGTACGGGCCGCACATCTTCCACACGAACAGCGACGCCGTGGTCGAGTATCTGTCGCAATTCACGGACTGGCGGCCGTACGAGCATCGTGTTTTGGCGTGCGTGCGGGAGAAGCTCGTCCCGATCCCGATCAACCGGACGACCCTCAACAAGCTGTTCGACGCCAACCTGCGGACCGATGAGGATGCGGCGGCGTTCCTGGCCGCGCGCGCCGAGCCGGTCGGCGATATCCGGACGTCCGAGGATGTGGTGATCAACGCGGTCGGCCGCGAGCTCTACGAACTGTTCTTCCAGGGTTACACGCGCAAGCAATGGGGCCTCGATCCCAGCGATCTCGACAAGCAGGTGACCTCCCGGATCCCGACGCGGACGAACACGGACGACCGTTATTTCACCGATAAGTTCCAGGCCATGCCGCTCCACGGCTACACGGCGATGTTCGAGAAGATGCTCGACCATCCGTTGATCGACAAGGCGCTCGGATCGGATTTCCGCGACCTCCGCGTCGAGGCGGGGCAGATCGCCGATCACATCATCTACACCGGGCCGGTCGACGAATATTTCGATTATCGCTTCGGTAAGCTGCCCTACCGGAGCCTCAAATTCGATCACCGGACGCTGGAGGAGGAATGGCACCAGCCGGTCGCGGTGGTGAACTACCCCTCGCCGGACGTGCCCTACACGCGCGTCAGCGAATACAAGCACCTGACCGGGCAGGAGCATCCGCGCACGACGATCACTTATGAATATCCGAGCGCGGAGGGCGATCCCTATTACCCGATCCCGCGGCCTGAGAATCAGGCGCTGTACAAGCGCTACGAAGCGCTCGCGGACCAGACCTCCAATGTCACCTTCGTCGGGCGGCTCGCGACCTACCGTTACTACAATATGGACCAGATCGTCGGCCAGGCGCTGGCGACGTTCCGCCGAATGAGCAGCCGGCGGCGGCTCGGGAGACCGCAGGAAACTGCAGTCGCGGCCGAGTGACCAACGCGGCGCGGGCTCCTTCGGCCGCCGACCGGCCGGGCAGCGCCGCGTCGCCTTCGGTCCCCGCGCCTAAAGCCGGCACGTACATCAATCCCGTCCTCGACGGCGACTTCCCCGACCCGGCGGTAATCCTCGCGCCTGACGGATTCTACTACGCCTATGGGACGCAGACGCTGCGCGACGGTGATTGGGTCAACATCCAGGTCGCGCGTTCGGCCGACCTGATTCACTGGAAATATCTTGGCGATGCACTTCCGGAAAAACCGGACTGGGCACAGGAGACCCAGGACTTCTGGGCGCCGAGCGTCGTCTATGACGGCTCAACCTGGTTCATGTATTATTCGGCGACGCCGGACGTGTGCCACCTCCACGAGCGCGGCCACGCGCTTGCCGTCGCCACGTCGGATTCTCCGGCGGGGCCGTTCGTCGACATGGGCATGCCGATGCTCCTTGGAGCAGGCTTCGAATATATCGATCCGATGGCCTATGACGATCCGGCCACGGGCAAGCGGCTGCTATACTGGGGCTCGGGCTTCCAGCCGATCAAGGTCCAGGAGCTGGCCGCGGACCGGTTGTCCTTCGCTCCCGGGAGCGCGCCGACCGACCTCGTCTGGCCCAATTCGGTGGAGGGGGCGTTTCCCAGGTTGGTTGAAGCCGCCTGGGTGATCCGGCACGACGATTTCTATTACCTCTTCTACTCGGGCGACAATTGCTGCGGCCCCGACGCCGATTATGGCGTGATGGTCGCCCGGTCGCGTGAGCCGGAAGGACCGTTCGAGACGCTGGAAAAGGCCAAGGGCGTGCCGCACAGCCTGATGCTGTTCAAGAGCGAGCGCTGGCTCGCGCCCGGGCACAATTCGATCGTCGAGGACAAGGCCGGCCAGGTCTGGATCGTCTATCACGCGATCGACGTGAACCGGCCGCGCCAGAGGCAGGAGGACGAGATCAACAGCCGCCGAATCCTGCTGATCGACCGGATCGAGTGGCGCGACGGCTGGCCGTTCGTCGGGACTCCGTCGGAGGAGTCAAAAACCGCGCCTGTGACTTGAGGGCGCCGCGCTGTTCCGAGCCGAATGTCCGCTTTGGGTGGAAAGCGGACTTAGCTGGTCATGATGAGCCCCGGTCGTTGGCTCTGGCGCCTATGTTCGGCTTGTCATTGCTGCGTCACCAGCAACGAATAGTGGTTCGCCACCAACTGCCATCGATGTTGCCGCTCTACCCATACTCTGGTGAAGCGATTGTCACGGGGAACTGCTTTGCCTCGGTCTTGCCCAATCATGGTTGAGCGGCCAGTCTCCACCGCCGTGTCTCCGTAGACGCGCCAGCGCACCTCGTCGGTGGTGATGGACTGAAATCTCAAACTTCCCGACGTAAAATCTGCGATCACTTGCGCCTTTGTTCTCACGGTGCCGCTTGGGCCTATGCCGATGAAATCCTCAGCGTAGAGGCGATCGAGGGCCGCCGCATCAGCACCGATTTGCGCTTGAATGCGTTCTCGATCCAACTGCCCCAGGGCCACGATCGGATCGCTCTTGATTCCCGATGCCGGTGAGACGCAGCCAGTCACCAGACCAGCGAAAAATGCCAAGCTGAGTAGTGGGATTTTCATGTGAGCGGAGCCTTTCTTTTCCAAGGCAACTCGCGATCAAGACCAAAACAAGATCCTGCCGGAACGTCACGATCCGCGATGTAAGCCATCTGTTTGTGTCCGCAATGGTCGGAAGCGGACGTAAGCGGACGTAAGCGTCGCTTAGTCCCTTCGTCCGCCGGCAAGGGCGCGAAGGCGGCGCGGTGAATCGCCAAAGCGCGCGCGCTGCGCCTCGAACTCGGCGAGCAGGCGTTCGTCGACATGGCGGGTGCCGTCGGCGACCACGGTCGAAAGAAGTCCGGTCTCGGCGTGCCGCGAGTTGTCCCAACCCGGATAGGCGGTGATCGGGTACCAGCAGATGCCCTCGATCCCCACGCCGCGATCCATCGCATCGCGCACCTCGTTGCACACATAATGGAGCCAGGACGGCTTGCCTGAACCTTCCGCCCCCGTCTCCGAAAGGAAAATCGGCTTGCCATACCGTTCGGCCATCTCGACGAGCATGTCGGCGAGAGGCCGGTATTCGTGGTGGCCCATCGGGATGGTCGGACCTTTGTAGTACCATTGGTTGTGCGGGTAGAAGTTGAGCCCGATCACATCGACCAGCGAAGGATCGCCGCCGAGCTCGGGCTCGGCACGCCCCATGATCCAGTCGTAGGCCTCGTACATCCCCTGAAGGTTCTGTTCGGCGGCGCGCACCGTCCGGCGGCGGCGATCGTGCGGGGCGATATGGATCAACGGCTCCGCCCAGACGATCGTCGCCTTTGGCCAGCGCTGCTTGATCGCCCGCGTCGCAGCGACCGCGGCCCTGACGAGCTGGCGCTTGAACCAGCCCCGCTGGCTCGGGCCGACACGCGGGAAATACTCGTCGTCCACCGCCCACGACAGGAAGTTGATCTCGTTCAGGGGACAGAGAAGCGGCGGACGGCCGCTGACCGACTGCTGCACTTCAACCGCGGCAAGCGCGAACTGCGTGAACCGGTCGGGAAATTCGTCGGCGGCCTGGTCGACACAATCGGGCGAGCCGTAGTGAAACAGGTCCCAGATGACCTGGACGCCGGTCCGCTCGGCGGCTTCGAGGGAAGGCAGCCAACTCGACCAGTCGTACCGGCCCGGCGATTTCTCGATCAGGTGCCAACGCACGCCGTCGCGAATGGTCCGGAATCCGAGCTGGCTGCACAGTCGATAATCCTGCAGCACGTGCCTGTCGTGGCCCGTCGCACGGATCAGGTCGAGGCGAACGCCGTCGCGGCGGCGGTGCGACGAGCACTCGAAGCCGGCCTGGAAGAAGCTCGCGAACGTCTTGCCAAGATTACTGCTCATGAAAGCCATTAATGCGCGAGGACGAAAATCGAGCCTTGGCGACCGCGGACATGGCACGGCTGCCCTGGCGTATCACCCTTCGGAACGCGCGTATTTTTCGAGTTCGTCGCCGATGAGCCGGACAACGTGCAGGACGTTCGTCGATCCGGCCATGCCGAACGGGATTCCGGCCATCAGGACGATCCGGTCGCCGCCGACGGCGAGCTGATGACGCAGCGCCATGCGCTTGCCCTTCTCCACCATCTCCTCGAAGCTCGCGACGTCGCGCGTGTGCACCGGGTGCACGCCCCACAGCAGGCCCATTCGACGCGACGTGTTCATGGAGGCGCTCATCGCCAGGAGCGGGACCGAGGGGCGCTCGCGGGCGATCCTCCGCGCGGTCGATCCCGAACTCGTGTAGCACACCATCGCCTTCGCGGAGATCGTGCTCGCGATCTGCCGCGCCGACCCGGCGAGCGCGTCGGCCGTGGTCGGCTCGAGCCTCGTCTGGGTGAAATGGACTCGCGCCTGGTAGGTCGGGTCGCGCTCGACGCTGATCGCGATGCGGTCCATCATCGCGACGGCCTCGCACGGATATTGGCCGGTCGCGCTCTCCGCCGACAGCATGACGGCGTCGGCGCCGTCGTAGATCGCCGTCGCGACGTCGCTGACCTCGGCGCGCGTCGGAGTTGGCGACGTCACCATCGATTCGAGCATCTGCGTCGCTACGACCACCGGCTTCCCGAACTGCCGGGCACAGGCGACGATCCGGTTCTGGAGCGGCGGCACCTGCTCGGGCGGAAGCTCCACTCCCAGGTCGCCGCGCGCCACCATCACCCCGTCCGCCAAGGCGATGATGTCGTCGAGGCGATCGATCGCCGCCGGCTTTTCGATCTTCGCCATCAACGCCGCCCGCTCCCCGATCAGGGTGCGCGCCTCGACGACGTCTTCCGGCCGCTGAACGAACGACAAGGCGATCCAGTCCGCGCGCTGATCGAGCGCGAACTCAAGGTCGCTTCGATCTTTCTTGGTCAGGGCCGGGATGGGGACCAGCACGTTGGGGACGTTGACGCCTTTGTTGTCGGAGACACGGCCGCCGACCTCAACCTCGCTGACGATCCGGTCGTCATCGGCTTCGATCACCTTCAGCCGCACCTTCCCGTCGTCGATCAGGACGTGCGCGCCGGCGGTGATCGCCTCGAACAGCTCCGGATGCGGAAGCTCGACGCGGTGGGTGTCGCCCGCCTTGTCCTGGCGATCGAAGACGAACTTCTTGCCCTTTTCCAGGAGGGCCTCGCCACCCTTGAAATGGCCGACGCGGAGCTTTGGGCCCTGAAGGTCGAACACGATCGTCGTCGGCCGCCTGAACTCCTTGTCGAGGGCGCGGATCGCCTTGACCAGCCGCGCCTTCTGCCGGCGGTCGCCGTGGCTCATGTTGATCCGGAACGCGTCGGCGCCCGCGAGCATCAGCTTGCGGATCAGCTTCGGATCGCTCGACGCCGGGCCAAGCGTCGCCAGGATCTTCACCTTGCGCGACCGGGGCGCGAGAGTCTCGGTCACCGACACCTTCCTTCCGGCTGACGGGGCCTTCGCCAATAGCCGCTTGATGGGACGGTTCAACCCGCGTCCGCTTGTTATCCTGGCGGGACGGCCGCCCCCAGGTCATCGAGGAAACGGTCGATCGCCGCCGCGGCTTCGGGCTCGTTCAGCATCGGCGCGTGGCCGACATCCGGCACCTCGACGAAGCGTGCCTGGGGGGCTGTCGAGCGCATCTTGTCCGCGGTCTCCACGCTCAGGAGCTCGCTGAGCGCGCCGCGCACGATCAACAGCGGTTTCTGGGCCAGCGCCGCGAACAGCGGCCACATGTCGATCGGCGGAGCCGGGCCGGCCGTCTTGAACGCATCGGCGATCGCCATGTCGTAATCGAAACGGATCTCGCCCTTGTCCTCGCGGCAAATGCGGCGGGCCATGGCCAACCAGTCCTCGCGGCCATATTCCGGGAACGCCGCCCGTTGCCTTTCGGCGATCGCGTCGGCCGCCTCGTCCCAGCTTCGAAAGCGGTCGTCCGATCCGACATAGCTTTGAATTCGATCGAGCCCCAGCTGATTGAGCTCCGGTCCCACGTCATTGAGGATCGCGGCGGCGATCCGCTGAGGCGCGAAGGCGGCGATGGCCATGGTCACCAGCCCGCCAAGCGACGTGCCGACGAAGATTGCCTGCGGCACGCCCAGCTCGTCGAGCAGGCCGATGACATCGCCCGCATAGGTCAGCGGATTGTAGCGCGCGGGCAGCGGATCATGGTCGCTCCCCCCCCGCCCCCGGAATTCGAGGGCGAGCACTCGAAACCGCGGCGAATGGCGCTCGGCCAGCTCGGCGAAATCCCGCGCATTGCGGGTCAGCCCGGGCAAACACAGCAAGGGCGGACGAGCGTCGCTCCCGGGATAGTCGCGATAATGCAGGCGCAGGCCATCGGGGACCTGGAAATAGCCGTCGCGATAGCGCCGTTCCCCGGCGCCGTCCTCCGCCTCGCTCACGCCTTCAGCCCCAGGCGAAGCATTCGGCCGGTGGCGGCGGCGATGCGCTCGGGATCTCCGCTCGACCAGACGGCGAAACGCAGGCCGAGGAAGACGTTCGCTCCCATCATCGCCCAGGCAATGATATCCAGGTCCTCGTCGGAGAACGAGCGGTTGATCTCGCCCTCGTCGCGCCCGGCGGCAAGGCGCGCGGCGATGCGCGCGGCAGTCGTCTCATAATGTTCGCGGTAGGCGCTTGGATCGACGAACTCGGATTCGTCGATGATTCGATAGACGTCGCGATGACTGCGCGCGAACGTCAGAAAGGATTCCAGCGCGAGACGTTCGCCGTCGATCGCGTCCAGCGCATCCTCAAACGCCGGAGCGACATGGTCCCGGACCTGGGCCGACATGTCGCGCACCAGGGCCTGAAACACCGCCTCCTTCGAATCGAAGTAGGTGTAGAAGGTCCCGAGGGCGACGCCGGCGCGCTGCGTGATTCCGACGATGGAGCTGTCCGAGAACCCGCGCTCGCCGAATTCGTCGCGAGCGGCGTCAAGAATCTTGCGAAGCGTTCGCTCCCCGCGCGGGGTACGAGGTGCCTTGCCCTCGCTCGCAGCGTTGATCTGCGCTTCGGTTTCGGTGCCGGCCCCCATGCCCTTTTTTCCTACCGTCGATCCCTGCGAAGTCGCAAGTTGAAAGATGTTTCAACTTTCATTATGGCTGTAAGCGAGGGCGGACGCAATCCATGGTCCGCGGAGGGAGGACATACAAAAATGCGCGTCACTATCGCACGCGCCGCTTTGCTCGGCACCGCCGCCGCGGCGGCACTCATCACGACGCCGGCCGCGGCCCAGACCCCGACGACCGATCCGGCCGTGGTTCAGAATCCGACGGCCGAGCCGGCCGCGCCGGCCAATGCGCAGACGCAAGACCAGGCCGCTGAAGCCGGCGACCAGCAGATTGTCGTCACCGCGCGCCGCCGCAACGAGCTCCTGCTCGACGTTCCGGTCGCGGTCACCGCTTATTCGGGCGAGCAGCTGGACCGCCAGGGCGCGCTCGACATCACCGACGTCGCGGACACGACTCCCAACGTCACGCTCGAGGTCTCTCGCGGCACCAACACGACGTTGACCGCCTTCATCCGCGGCGTCGGCCAGCAGGACCCCGTCGCGGGCTTCGAGCAGGGCGTCGGTATCTATCTCGACGACGTCTATCTCAACCGGCCGCAGGCGGCTGTGCTCGACATCTACGACGTCGAGCGGATCGAGATCCTGCGCGGGCCGCAGGGCACGCTCTACGGCCGCAACACCGTTGGTGGTGCCGTCAAATATGTGACCCGCCGCATTCCCACCGACGGGCCGCACTTCAGCGCCAGGACCAACCTCGGCACCGACCAGCAGGCGGACCTCATCCTGTCGGCCTCCGCTCCGCTCTCCGACGTTCTGCGCATCGGAGCGTCGGCTGCCCGCCTTTCCCGCGGGGGGTTCGGCAAGAACCTCACCACCGGCGACGACAATTACAACAAGGACATCTGGGCGACACGCGGAACGGTCGAGCTCGAGCCTTCGGACAGCGTCTTCTTCCGCCTCTCCGGCGACTACACCTGGGACAACAGCAATCCGCGCGGAGGCCACCGTCTTCTACCGGCCCTGTGCACGACACTGTGCGGCCAGGACCCGGCGCCGGTGCTGGACGATGTGTTCGACACGCGGGGCGCGCTGGTCGATCCGAAGCAGAAGATTCGCGCATGGGGGGTCGCGCTTCACGGCGAGGTGGGTCTCAACGACTGGCTGAAGTTCCGGACGATCACCGCCTACCGCAAGGACCGCAGCGCCACGCCGATCGACTTCGACGCGCTTCCGGCCGTCGATGTGGACGTGCCCGCGATCTACCGCAACCGGCAGTTCAGCCAGGAATTCCAGCTGGTCGCGGACAAGGGCCCGCTGCAGGGCGTGGCCGGCGTCTATTACCTCGACGCCAATGCCTTTAACGTGTTCGATGTCCGGCTCTACACCGCCGGTGCGTTTGTCGCGCTGCCCGGATTCACGTCGTTCACCCGCGGCAACGTCGATACGAAGACCTGGGCGGCCTTCGGCGATTTCACATACGACTTCTCACCGAAGTGGAGCGTGTCGCTCGGCGGCCGTTACACCAGCGACAAACGCCACGCCGAGGTCTTGCGCGGGAACGTGTTCCAGGGCGGATCACCCGAGCTCGGCGGATCCGATGGCTTCGGAGTCGGAATTCCGGTCCCGGCGATCTTCGGCCCCATCACGTCCGATTTCGATGGCCGGCGCAAGGACACCGCCTTCACTCCGCGCGCGTCGATCAGCTTCAAGCCGACGCCCGAGCACAATCTCTATCTGAGCTACTCGCGCGGCTTCAAGGGAGGCGGCTTCGACCCGCGCGGACAGACGACCGCATGCCTCTCGCCGACCGGCAATCCGTGCACGGATCGGGAAATCTTCGACTTCATGGCATTCGACCCGGAAACGGTCGACAGCTACGAAGCCGGCTGGAAGGCGTCGCTGTTCGACCGGCGGCTGCAGCTCGCGCTCGCCATATTCCAGGCCAACTACAAGGACGTCCAAATCCCAGGATCGTTCGGCGTGGTCGTCAACGGCGTGCCGAACTTCGTCGGGATCACCACCAATGCCGGAAAGGCACGGTTTCGTGGGGTCGAGCTCGAGACGAACTGGCGGATCGCGCAGGATTTCGGCACGGCCGGCGACCGTCTGAACTTCGCGGGCACGCTCGGCTACCTCGACGCCAAATACCTGAAATACATCAGCGTCGTGACGTTCGACCCGATCACCGGCCTTCCGCTCGCGCGGCCGCTCGAGCTCGACCTCGCCGACTCGCGCAAGATCCAGAACACCCCGAAATGGACGCTCAGCGGATCGCTCAATTACGACACTCCGCTCGGCACCGGCAGGCTGAATGCGAACACGACTCTGTCCTACCGCAGCAAGAGCCAGCAGTTCGAGCTGGCGATCCCCGGGCTCGACCAGAAGGGCTTCGCCTTGCTCGACGCCAACCTCGTCTGGCGCTCGGCCGGCAACCGCTATGAATTCGGTCTGCACGGCAAGAACCTGCTCGACAAGAAATATATCACCTCAGGGTACAATTTCATGCGCCAGGACCCCTTCACCGGCGAGTTCATCCTCGCCAACGGGAAGCCGGGGCTAAGCTCGACGCTCGGCCTCGAAGGCGTGCTGACCGCTTTCTACGGCAACCCGCGGCAGGTGTTCGTGTCCGCGGCCGTGAACTTCTAGCCTGAATTCAACGGAAGGGCGGCTCCAGCCGGGCCGCCCGCTCCTTCGGCCGAATGCACGGTGTTGGCGAGGCCAACGACCGCGCTATGATGAGCGCCGGAGCCAAGACCCTTGTACCTTCACTTCGACCAGCCACTGCTTCGATTGCCCGTGCGCTTTTGTCCGGGAACGTTGGCGGCCGAGGTCAGCGCTCTTCCCGAAAGCGCATGGGACCCGCATCCCACCGGATTCGTCGGTAATGAGGCCGTCAAGCTGGTGACACCATTCGGCCAGCCGACCGACTCCCTCGAGGGCCCGATGGCCCCCACCGAGCACCTGCGAAGGTGCCGGTACATATCGGAGGTCATGGCGGCGCTCGGTGGAGTTTGGGGACGCAGCCGGCTGATGGGCCTCGCGGCCGGCTCCGAAGTCCCACCCCATGTCGACAGCAATTATTACTGGCGCACGCACCTGCGCATCCACATCCCGGTCGTCACCAATCCCGACGTTCGCTTCACGTGCGGCGGCGAGACGGTCCACATGGCCGCGGGCGAATGCTGGGTGTTCGATTCGTTCCGCGGGCACGACGTGCAGAACCAGGGATCGGAACGTCGCATCCATCTGGTCCTCGATACTGTCGGCGGCGAGCGAATCTGGGACCTGATGGAAGCTGCAAGGACCGGGGAAGCGGAGCCCGACCTTGTGCCGCCGGGCCAGGTAGACGACGCGCAGCTTTTGTTCGAGCAAGTCAATCGCCCGAAGGTCATGTCCCCGTGGGAAGTCCAGCAACACGTCGACTTCCTGCTTCGCCACACGCCGCCGCACCCTTTAGTCGAGAGCGTTTCCCGGCGCCTGGAGAAATTCGTGTGCGCTTGGTCCGCCGCCTGGGCGAGATTTGGGGATTCGGACGAGGGAGTTCCGCTTTTCCGTGATCTGATGCTGGAAGTGCGTCGCGACCTCGGTTCAATCCGCGACGGCGGCACAATCCTGCTCGACAATGGCAAGCCGCTCTACCTGTTCCTCGAGCATCTTGTTTTCATCTACGCCCTGGCGCCCGGTACAAAGCCGGCCGACAAGGCGGCACCGCGATCCGCCGCCGGAGCGGCATGAGCGACTCCGCCCCCGTTCTGCGGGACCTCTTCGACCGGCCGATCTTCATCGTCAGCACTCCGCGCTCCGGGTCGACATTGCTGTTCGAGACGCTCGCCCAGGCGCCGGATCTGTTCACCACGGGCGACGAGAGCCACCGGCTGATCGAAAGCATCCCGGAGCTCATTCCGGCTCTCCGCGGGTGGGATTCGAACCGGCTGACAGCTGAAGACGCCGCGCCGGTCGTTGCCGCTCATCTCGCGAGAATGTTCTACGGGCGGCTTTGCGACCGCGATGGTCGGCCCGCCGATGAGCGCGTCCGGATGCTCGAGAAGACCCCGAAGAATGCGCTTCGAGTGCCCTTCTTCGACGCGATCTGGTCCGACAGCCTGTTCGTCTATCTCTACCGGGACCCGCGACAGACGCTCGCCAGCATGATTCGCGCCTGGCAGTCCGGCCGATTCCGAACCTATCCGCGGCTGCCCGGATGGCGCGGACCCGACTGGTCCCTTCTCCTCGTACCCGGTTGGCGGGAGCTGAATGGCCTCCCGGTGCCGGAGATCGCGGCCCGGCAGTGGACGACCACCACGAATATCCTGATCGATGACCTATCGGCTCTCCCGAAAGAACGCGTGCGGGTGATCGACTATGACGCCTTCGTGCGTGCCCCGCACGATGCGCTGCAAACGCTCGCTCCGGCGCTCGGCCTTGGATGGGATCGAACGCTGCCGCCCGTACTGCCGCCGTCGCGGATGACCTTGACCGCTCCTGGTGCCGACAAGTGGCGCGATCTCGAGCCCGAGATCGACGCGGTGCTGCCGTTGGTCGAGGAGGCCGACCGGCGCAGCAGGGAATTCGCGGCGCGACTGGCCCGCCCAGCCTGAATCCCCTTGCACCCCAGGTCATTTGCACTATATCGGCCAAATCCAACAAATAACGGCTCCGCCGCACGGTGACGTGCGCCCGGAGTTTTTCCCGTCCTCTCCGGGACAGGGTCCGAACGGCGCACGGACCGAACGCATTGGAGGGGGAACGGGATCAGCGCTCCAGATCATGTCCCGGCACGCCCGGGAATCAATAAGCGGAGCGCTCCCCCGCGCGCGTTCCGCGAAAGCGCAGGGAAACACATGGCCACCAAAGCGATCGACGCACCTCGCCACACGAGCGCGAACAAGATCAACCAGCGGCGAATCCGCAAAATCTTCGGCAACATCCACGAAATCTCCGAGATGCCGAACCTCATCGAGGTTCAGCGCGAAAGCTACGAGCAGTTCCTCCGCTCGGACCCCAAGACCGGCTACGTTTCGGGCCTCGAAAAGACCCTGCGCTCGGTCTTCCCGATCCAGGATTTCGCCGGCACGGCCCACCTCGACTTCGACCATTACGAGCTCGAGGATCCCAAGTACGATACCGACGAGTGCCGCCAGCGTGGCCTGACTTATGCCGCGCCGATGCGCGTCACCCTGCGCCTGACCACCTTCGAGATCGATCCCGAGACCGAGGCCAAGTCGGTCATCGATATCAAGGAACAGGACGTTTACATGGGCGACATGCCGCTCATGACCATGAACGGCACCTTCATCATCAACGGCACCGAGCGCGTGATCGTCAGCCAGATGCACCGCTCGCCCGGCGTGCTGTTCGATCATGATCGCGGCAAGACCCACGCCTCGGGCAAGTATCTCTTCGCCGCCCGGGTCATTCCCTATCGCGGCAGCTGGCTCGACTTCGAGTTCGACGCCAAGGACATCGTCAACGTCCGCATCGACCGCAAGCGCAAGCTTCCGGTCACTGCGCTGCTGCATGCGCTCGGTCTGACCAGTGAGGAAATCCTCAACACCTTCTACAGCACCGTCAGCTATGGGCGCGGCAAGAACGGCTGGCAGACCCCCTACGTCGCCGAAGCGTGGCGCGGCCAGAAGCCGACCCACGACGTCGTCGACGCGAAGACCAGCGAGGTCGTGTTCAACGCCGGCGAAAAGATCACTCCGCGCCGCGCCAGCCAGGCGTCGAAGGACGGGCTCAAGAACCTGATCATCCCGACCGAGGAGATTTTCGGGCGCTATTCGGCCTATGACCTCATCAACGAGAAGACCGGCGAGATCTATATCGAGGCCGGCGACGAGGTGACCCCCGAGAACCTCGAGAAGCTCGACGAGGCC
>DASURT010000022.1:0-4864 GCA_036375515.1 Sphingomicrobium sp. | reverse complement strand
CTGGTCAGCGACGCCATCGTCAGCGCCCTTATCGGCGAGCGGCTCGACGTCGCGGGCGAACAGGGCGCGATCTTCGACGGTTATCCGCGAACCCGGGCGCAGGCCGAGGCGCTCGACCTCCTGCTCGCGGAGCGCGGGCGGAAGCTGGATCACGTGATCGAGCTCGCCGTCGATGAGGATGAGCTCGTGCGGCGGATCACGGGACGTTTTACCTGCGCCGAGTGCGGCACCGGTTATCACGACGAATTCAAGCAGCCCCCGGTGCCGGGCGTCTGCGATGCGTGCGGATCGACACAGTTCGTCCGGCGCCCCGACGACAATGAGCAGACGGTGCGCACGCGAATGGCCGAATATCGCGCCAAGACCGCGCCGGTTCTGCCCTATTACGAGCAGCGCGGCCTGGTCCGGCGCGTGGACGGGATGGCGTCGGTGGACGAGGTCGCGGCACAGATCGCCGCGATTCTGGACGGCTGATTACTTCCGCGCCATCCTGAACTCGTTTCAGGATCCATTTCGATGCAGCCTACCGCTTGCAGGATGGATGCTGAAACAAGTTCAGCATGACGGGGAAATACATGCGCAAATTTGTTCTCGTGCTCACGATTTGGGCCTCGCCCGCGGCGGCGGAAGTCGTCAGCGCGTCGGCGAACGGATTCGAGGTCAGGCAGACGGTCAATCTCGTTGCTCCGCCGGAGCTCGCGTTCGGCGCATTCGGCGACGTGCGAGGCTGGTGGGACCCCGAACACACGTACAGCGGCGATTCCAGGAACTTGTCGCTCGAGCTAAGTCCGGGCGGATGCTTCTGCGAGCGATTTCCCGGAGGAGGCGGGATCGAACACCTGCACGTGACCTATGTGGAGCCGAACAAGCGCGTGGTGCTGACCGGCGCGCTCGGGCCGCTTCTTTATGAAGCGACGGCGGGAGTCATGGACGTGCAGCTGAAGTCGACCGCCGGAGGCTCGCAGCTCACGCTCGACTATCGCGCGGCGGGCTTTTTCAACGGCGGGGCGCAAAAACTGGCGCCGTTGGTGGACCAGGTGCTCGGGGCGCAGATGAAGCGGTTCCGCGCCTACGTGACGGCGAGGCCGCGGACCTAGGCGCGCTCGAGGGTGACGAAACGGAACGGCGCCCGCCCTTCCTCCGCCCGATGTTCCTCATGCCCGACCTCGCGCCATTCGGCCGATGATCGCGGATCGGGCATGAAGGTGTCGCCCGGCACGTCCTCCAACACTTCGGTCAGCTCGATCCGCCGTGCCAGGGGCAGGATCTTCGCGAAAATCTGCGCCCCGCCAAGGATCGACACGCGATCGGGCTGGGCCATGCGCAAGGCCTCGCTCATGTCGTGCGCGATCTCGACACCCTCCGCGCTCCAGTCGCGGTCCCGGGTCAGCACGATGTGCCGGCGACCCGGGAGCAGTCGGGGAAGACTCTCGAACGTCTTGCGGCCCATGATCATCGCGCTTCCCATCGTCAGCGCCTTGAAGCGCTTGAGGTCGGCGGGGATGTGCCATGGAAGCGTTCCGCCGCGCCCGATCACGCCGTTCCGCGCGCGTGCGACGATGAGGGTGATCGGCGGGTGCATGGCTTCCGCTTTGGCGGGAGTGCGCGGCCGTGCCAAGCGCGCTATTGGCCCGGCATGGCCGATCCCCAGTCGCAATTGATCGCCGAGGCCGGGCGCAAGCTCGGCGCAAAGGGCGTGATCACCGATCCGAAGGAGATCGAGCCGTGGACGACCGACTGGCGCGGACGGGTCCATGGCACGGCGCGCGCGATCCTTGCCCCGGCCTCGACCGAGGAGGTGGTGGAGGTTGTGGGGCTCGCGGCGAGGCACCGCGTGCCGCTGGTCCCGCAAGGCGGCAACACCGGCATGGTCGCCGGGGCGACGCCCCCCGCCGACGGCTCCGCCGTGCTGCTGTCGATGCGGCGGATGAATCGAATTCGCTCATTGAGCGCCGAGAACCGCCTCGCGGTGGCGGAAGCGGGCGTGATCCTCGCGACGCTGCATGACGCCGCGCACGAGGCCGGCATGCGCTTCCCGCTGACTCTCGGAGCGCGCGGCAGCTGCACGATCGGCGGCCTCGCCTCGACCAATGCCGGCGGCACCCAGGTGCTGAAGTTCGGGACGATGCGCTCGCTGGTGGCGGGGCTCGAGGCCGTGCTTCCCGACGGGTCGGTCCATGACGGCCTCTCGGGCCTCAAGAAGGACAATCGCGGCTACAGCCTCGACCAGCTGCTGATCGGCGCCGAAGGCACGCTTGGGGTAATCACGGCGGTGGCCCTGCGCCTGGTGCCCGCAGTAGTCGCGCGCGCGGTCGCCTGGGCGGGCGTCGCAAGCCCGCAGGCCGCGCTCGACCTGCTGCGCTTCCTTGAGGTGCGCACGACCAATATCGAGGGGTTCGAGCTGGTGCCGGCGGATTCGCTGCAGCTGGTGCTGAAGCATGTTCCGGGCACGCGCGGGCCGCTGTCGGGCGAGCACTCGTGGAACGTGCTGATCGAGGCGACGACTCCCGATCCCGCGACCGATGTCGCCGGGGAGGTTCAGCAGCTTCTCGCCGCCGCGCTTCAGCAGGGCCTGATCGCCGACGCGGTCATCGCCTCGAGCGAGGCGCAGGCCGAAGCCTTGTGGCGCATCCGCGATTCCGTTTCGGAGGCCGAGCGCGCCGAGGGCCAGACGCTGGCTCACGACATCTCGGTCGCGGTGGCCGACATGCCGCGCTTCATCCTCGATGCGAAGGACCGGGTCGAGCGCGCGTTTCCGGGCGTGATCGCCAGCGGCTTCGGTCATTTGGGCGACGGCAACATCCACTTCCATGTTCGCGCCGCGAGCCACGCCGCGCCCGACTGGTACGAACGCGAAGGCGAGGCGATCATGCGCATGGTCGACGACCTCGTGACCGCGTCGGGTGGCTCGATCTCGGCGGAGCACGGGATCGGGCAGCTCAAGCGCGACGAGTTCGAGCGCCTCGCTCCGCCCGGCCGGGTGCACGCGCTCCAGGCGATCAAGCACGCGCTCGATCCGCTCGGCATCATGAATCCGGGGAAGCTGGTGCCCTGACCCATGATCCGTCACGCGAGTGAATCGCGTGACGTCGATCGGGTTCGCTTCGCGACCCGTCGGCCGACCTGCGACGTCTCTTCGCATAAGTCCGCCTCGCTACGCTCGTTGGCCTTGCGCTCGGCGTCTTGGGTTTGGCGCGCCCGGCAGGATTCGAACCTGCGACCTCAAGCTTAGAAGGCTCGTGCTCTATCCAGCTGAGCTACGGGCGCGCGCGCATGAGATGTAACGGATCGCGGCGGCCGTGGCGACTGAGCCTCAGGCGGCGACGGTCTCCAGCAGGCCTTCGAACAATCTGCGCCCGTCGGTGCCGCCGTGCGCGGCTTCGACGACCCGTTCGGGGTGTGGCATCAAGCCGAGGACATTGCCCGAATCGTTGAGGATCCCCGCGATCCGCCGCGCCGAGCCGTTCACTTCCTCGAGGTAGCGGAAGGCAACGCGGCCCTGGCCTTCGAGCCGGTCGAGCGTCGCTTCGTCGGCCTGGTAATTGCCGTCATGGTGCGCGACCGGGAAGGTGACAGTCTCGCCGCTATCATATGCGCAAGTGAACAGGCTCTGGCTGTTCTCGACCTTGAGCGACACCGGGCGGCAGACGAAGCTCAGCCCGGCGTTGCGCATCAGGGCCCCGGGAAGCAGCCCAGTCTCGGTCAGCACCTGGAACCCGTTGCAGATGCCAATGACGGGCACTCCACGCCCCGCCGCATCGGTCACCGCCCGCATGATCGGAGAGCGCGCGGCCATCGCTCCGGAGCGAAGGTAATCGCCGTAGGAAAAGCCGCCGGGAATGCCGATGAACTCGGTTCCGTCGGGGAGGTCGGAGTCCTTGTGCCAGACCATCGCCGGCTTGCGGCCGGTGACCTGCTCGAGCGCGACGGCGAGGTCGCGGTCGCAATTGGACCCCGGAAAGACGATGACCGCGCTCTTCACGCCACTTCCTCCATGCGCTCGATCCGGAAGTTCTCGATGACCGTGTTGGCGAGGAGCTTCCGGCACATGTCCTCGATGTCGGAATCCTTGGTGCCGTCGGCAAGGTCCAGCTCGATCAGCTTGCCCGCTCGGACGTCGTTGACTCCCGCAAAGCCGAGACCCTCCAGTGCATGATGGATCGCCTTGCCCTGCGGATCGAGGACACCGGGCTTCAGGGTGATGAAGACGCGCGCTTTCATGGGTCTGCCTCTGCCGGAGGAGTGTGGCAGCCCTATGGCCGCCCTCCGTCCGGCGGACAAGATTTACGATCTGTTTACCTTGTGGGGCGCATTTTCCCAGTCTGCGCTCGGGAGGACTTCCATGGTCGTCGGAATTGCAGTTGCCATGTTCGTGGCCCTGTTTGGCTGGGGCTCGAGATATTTCGGCTGGGACGATCCGACCGGAAAGGTTCAGCTCGCGCTCGCCACCAGCTTCATCCTCGGGATCATCGGCGGCTACAAGGCCAAGAGCTAATAGCCGCTCAGCTCCGCAACGCGCCGGCGATGGTAATGGACATCGCCGAATAGCTCGCCGAGCACCGCCGCCCGCTTCATGTAGAGCCCGATGTCATGCTCGTCGGTCATTCCGATGCCGCCGTGCATCTGGACGCCCTCGCGCGCGGCGAGAGAGGCGACATCGGCCGCCTTCGCCTTCGCGACTGAGGCATAGAGCTCGGCGCGCTCGTCCCGTGAATCGATCAGCGCCGCGGCCTTGAATGCCGCAGCTCGGGCGATCTCGATCTCGCCATAGAGGTGCGCGGCCCGGTGCTGGAGCACCTGGAACTCGCCGATCGCCTTCCCGAACTGCTTGCGCTGTTTGAGGTAATCGAAGGTCACGGCCGAG
>DASURT010000021.1:0-4756 GCA_036375515.1 Sphingomicrobium sp. | reverse complement strand
GTCGCGACCGCCGCCGAGCCGAGGATCAGCCCGAAGGCGAGGATCACGATCTGGTCGGCCAGCCCCATGAAGGTGAGGCCGATCGCCGTGAACAAAGCGATGATCGCATAGCGGACGATGGTCTGGGCATAGCCGCCCTCGCCGGTCCCGCTGCCGACCAGGCTGGCGATGATCCGGGCCAGGAAAATGCCGGCGACGATGATCAGGGTGCCGAAGATCACCTTGCCGCCAAGCTCCGTCACCTGCGCGAGGAAGATGGCGATCGTGCCGCCGCCCAGCTGCTTCGCGGCCTCGATGGACGCGGCGAGAATGATCGCGATCATCGCGATGCTGGCGACGATCCGCGACGGCGAGGCGTTGGCGGGGAGCACTCCGGTCGACTTGATCGCCTGGTCGAAGCCGGTCGGCGGAAGGACCGCCTCGATGATCGTCTTCAGGAACCGCGCCGCGATGAAGGCGATCCCGATCCAGAGCGCCGCCGCGAGCACCCGTGGAATGGCGGCAAGGATTTCGTTGAGCATGGCGATCGCGGGGCCGGAGATCGCCTCGATCCCGAGCACCTGAAGGGCCGCGATGGCGACCGGGATGATGATCAGCGCATAGACGAGGACTCCGGCGGCGCGGGCGAGGCTGGCGCGAGTCGCTCCAGGCGCGGCGCCGGGCGGAACCGCCTCCGGGTCGGTGCGCACGGTGCCTTCGGTGGGTCCGATGCC
Organism: Sphingomicrobium sp.; assembly: GCA_036375515.1. Lineage (GTDB taxonomy): Bacteria > Pseudomonadota > Alphaproteobacteria > Sphingomonadales > Sphingomonadaceae > Sphingomicrobium. The sequence goes on along the minus strand of DASURT010000021.1, from coordinate 4,043 downwards.
GATCCGCGCGAGCAGGCCGTCCGCATTCGCCGCGATGAGCACCGTTTCGACCAGCTGTCGAACGATCCGAGCGACGATCAGGCCGATGAAGAAAATGACTCCTGCGCCCAGCAGCCTCGGCAGGAAATTGAATATGTCGAGCGTCAGGGCATTGATCGGAGCGAGGATCTGACCGATGCCGAGGAAGGTCAGGGCGGCCATGATTCCGACCAGCCAGATGATCAGCTTGGCGATCGTTCCGAGCTGGCGGCCGACCGTTTCGCCCGGCTTGCCGGTCGTGTGCTTCCGAAGGGCCGGCGAGCGGTCGATCGCCCGCTGGAGCACCCATTTGACCACCCGGGCGACGATCCACGTCGCGATCAGGATCAGGATGGCGATCAGGACCTTGGGGGCCCAATAGGTTGCCTGCGCTTGCCAGTAGGCACTCTGGTCGACCTGGTACATGCTGGTAGCTCCCTGTTCCCGGATCAGAGGTTAACCCTGTTCACCCCCGCTTTGTTGCAGTTCCTTGCGCCGCTCGATCCAATATTCCAGCCTTTCCCGAACGCGCGCTTCGAAGCCTCGGTCGGAAGGCTCGTAAAAGGTCCGCGCCTCCATCCCCTCGGGCCAGTAATCCTGGCCGGAGAAAGCCTCGTCGCGGTCGTGGTCGTAGGCATAACCCTTGCCGTAGCCGACATTCTTCATGAGGCGCGTCGGCGCGTTCAAGATATGCATCGGCGGCATCAGCGAGCCGGTTTCCCCGGCCGCGGTCCAGGCCTTCTTCTGGGCGATGTACGCGGCGTTCGATTTGGGCGCGGTCGCAAGATAGAGGCACGCTTGGACGATCGCGAGCTCGCCTTCGGGCGAGCCGAGGAAGTCGTAGGCGTCCTTGGCCGCGAGGCACTGGGTCAGCGCATTGGGGTCGGCGAGGCCGATATCCTCCGAGGCGAAGCGCGTGAGGCGCCGGATCACGTACAGCGGCTCCTCGCCGGCGACGAGCATCCGCGCGAGATAATAGAGGGCGGCCTGCGGGTCGGAGCCGCGCAGGCTTTTGTGCAGCGCCGAGATGAGGTTGTAATGGCCCTCGCGGTCCTTGTCGTAGACGGGAACGCGGCGATGGAGCAGGTCCGACAGCTCCGTCGGCCCCAGCGGCTGTTCGATCTCGACCGAGAACAGAGTCTCCGCCTGGTTGAGCACGAAGCGGCCGTCGCCGTCGGCGCTGGCGATCAACGCCTCGCGTGCCTCGGCGGTGACCGGGAGGATCCGCCCCTCGAGCGCCTCCGCGCGCCGGACCAGCTCCTCCAGCGCGTCGTGATCGAGCCGGCGAAGGATCAGCACCTGACAGCGCGACAGGAGCGCGGCGTTCAGTTCGAAGCTCGGGTTCTCGGTCGTCGCTCCGACGAGCGTGACCGTGCCGTCCTCGACATAGGGCAGGAAGCCGTCCTGCTGCGCACGGTTGAAGCGGTGGATTTCGTCCACGAACAGCAGGGTCTGCTGGCCCGCGCGGCGGGCGGTGCGCGCCTCGGCGAACACCTTCTTCAGGTCGGCGACGCCGGAAAAGACCGCGGAGATGGCGACGAAGCGCAGGCCCACCGCATCGGCGAGCAGGCGCGCGATGCTGGTCTTGCCGGTGCCCGGCGGTCCCCACAGGATCATCGAGGCGAGCCTTCCGGCCGTGACCATCCGGCCGATCGCGCCGTCGGGACCGGTCAGATGCTCCTGCCCGACAACCTCGTCGAGCGACCTCGGCCGAAGCCGGTCGGCGAGCGGAGCATCGCCCGCCGGCGTCTCGGGCGGGCGAGCCGGGATTTCCTGATCGGCGAACAGGTCGGCCATCCTGCGTAAAGACATAAGGCGAATGCCTGAAATTGCACGTGCGGGCTTGCCTGCGATGCAGCTAAGATATATCTTAGACGCATCTAAGGAGGACTCCCATGGGACATCGACATCACGGATGCGGCCCGCGCGGCCACATCGACTTCAACCTTCCCGAAGCGGTCATGGCGATGCGGGGAGGACGGGGTTGGCAGGGCAGCTGGGGCCCCTTCTCATTCGACTTCGGCGACGAAGGCAACAGCTGGGGACGGCGCGGCCGCCGCAGCCGGCGGATGTTCGAATCGGGCGAGCTCCGGCTCGTGCTCCTGAAGCTCATCGCCGACGAACCGCGTCACGGATACGACCTCATCCGGGCGATCGAGGACCTGACCGGGGGCGAATACGCCCCGAGCCCCGGCGTCGTCTATCCAACGCTGACCCTGCTGCAGGACATGGGCCTGATCGAGGAGGCTCCGGGCGAGGGACCGCGCAAGCCCTTCCAGGCGACCGACGAAGGCCGTGCCCATCTTGCCGAACGCGAGGAGGAGGTCGAGGCCCTGTTCGATCGGCTGCGGGACCTTGCACCGCGAGTCGGCACCACCGCCGGCCCGGCGATCGGCCGGGCGGTCAAGAACCTGATGACCGCGCTCAGCCACCGCATCGGCCGCGACGGTCTCGACGAGGACCTGCTGCACGAGATCGCGGCGATCCTTGACGAGGCGGCGCAGCGGATCGAACGGGTGAAGTGACGAGCCTTAGCTCGTCATCCCGGACTTGATCCGGGATCCCCCTTCTTTTCCGGGCGCAAGTAGAAAGGGGGATTCCCGCTTTCGCGGGAATGACGCCGGTGGCTCTACCGCCCCAAAATTCGAGCCAGGCGTTCGCGCTTGACGATTGCGTGCCGATAGGTGCGGATCACCGCCGAGTTGATCGTGTCCCAATCCATCGTCTTGGCGAACGCCAGGCCAGCCTCGCCGTGACGCTGGCGTAGGCCGGGGTCGCGGGCATAGGCTTCGAGCGCGTCGGCAAAGCCCTCGATCTCGTTCGGGTCGACCAGCGCTCCGTTGGTGCCGTCGCGCACCAGGCTGGAGGTGCCGCTGGCGACGGCGGCGACGACCGGAATGGCGCAGGCCATGGCCTCCAGGGTCACGTTTCCGAAGGTCTCGGTGATCGACGGATTCACCAGCACGTCACCGCTGGCGAGCGCGCGCGACAGATCGGTGCCGGTCTGTTGGCCAAGAAAAATCGCTCCGGGTACCTGCTGTTCGAGGAAGGGCCGTGCCGGTCCGTCGCCGATCACCAGCACCCGGTGCTTGAGACCGCGCTCGGCGAACGCGTGAACCGCGTCGGCAAAGACATCGAGCCCCTTTTCCATCACGATCCGGCCAAGGAACGCGATCAGCAGCTCGTCGTCGGCTATTCCGAGGCCGCGCCGCCACCCCATGTCGCGCCGCTCCGGGTTGAACTGCTCGCGATCGATTCCGCGCGCCCAGATCGCGATGTCGCGGTTCATCCGCTGTGCGCGGAGCACCGCGGCCATCGATTCCGACGGCGCCATCACCACTTCGCAGCGATGGTAGAAACGGCGGAGGATCGCGCGCACGTCGGGCTCGATCCAGCTCAAATGATAATAAGCGAGATAGGTCTCGAAGCGCGTGTGGACCGAGGCCACGGCGGCGATCTTCCTCCGCCGCGCCCACGTGACCGCCCGGTGGGCGACGATGTCCGGGCTCGCGACGTGGACCACGTTGGGATCGAAGCGGGCGAGGTCGCGCTTCACCCGGGCAGGAAGCGCGATCGGCAGGCGATATTCCTCGCGGCCCGGAATCGGGATCGCGGGGATGCTGACCAGATCGCCGGTCGCCGGAAAGGCCGGGTTCTTCACGGTGGGGGCATAGACGCGCACGTGGACGCCCTGGCGAAGCAGGTAGCCGACGAGTCGGTTCAATGCCTGGTTGGCCCCGTCGCGGACATAATTGTAATTGCCCGAAAAGAGGGCGACACGAAGGTCTGCCGGTTGCACCCGCGCGCTGTAAGGGTTTCTCAGTGAGCGTCAAAGTCGGACTTCCCATGGTCGCCCGCCCCGATGCCCGGCTGTTCATTCTCGGGAGCCTGCCCGGCGACGCCTCGCTCGCCGCGAGGCGCTATTATGCGCACCCGACCAACCAGTTCTGGCGACTCGTCGGCCACGCGATCGGCGAAGAGCTGTACCCGCTCGCCTATGAGGAGCGGCTCGAGCGGCTCGCCGG
>DASURT010000020.1:0-10894 GCA_036375515.1 Sphingomicrobium sp. | reverse complement strand
CGCCTCATGCCACTTCGGCCCATATTCGCCGCCGCCGCGGATATTGGCGAGCACATAGGCATTGCCCTGCTCGACCCAGAACAGGCCGAGCGGGCCGGCGCGGTACGGCTGACCGGTGAGATATCCGGGAGTCTGCGCGGCCCGGAATCCGCCATAAGCGTGGATGAGCGCGGGGACCGGACGCTCGACGCCCTTCTTGCGCACCAGGAAATAGGGCACGCGGGTTCCGTCTTTCGAGGTCGCGAACCTTTGTTCGACGGTGAAGATCTTCGAGTCGAACTTCGCCGGAAGCCTCTGGACGAGCGATGCGGGCGCCGCCGCGGTCACCGCGTACAGCGCGGGCGGAGTGAGCATGCCTTCCACCGTCACGAACGCGAGGTCGCGCTTGCCCGACGTTGCGAGCAGATGCACGGTGCTGTGCGCGGCGAGCGGCATGGCCTTGTTCGACCATTTGCTGTCGCTGCCGCGCGTCAGCGCGAACAATTTGCCCGAAACGTGGTCGAGCGCTTTCACCCACAGCACGTGGTCGGACGCGGCGACCTCCTCGATCGCCTGACTGGCGGTCGGGGCCATGACGAGTTCCGGATCGGCCGGGTGCCCGGCCGCGATGTCGGCGAGCGAATAAGAGATGATCGCTCCGGCGGGAATGTCGCCGAGGGACGCATTGAGAGTGGCGATCAGCCGTCCGCCGATCACGTCGTTGAAGTTGGCCGTTTCGGGCAGCGGGACCTTCACCAGCCGCCCGTCGCTCGTGAACAGCGAAAGGTCGTTGGTCCAGAAGGTCTTGCCGCGATTGACGAAGGTCCAGCGCCGGTCGCCGTCGAGCGCGGCGAAGGGCCTTGCGGACACGTCGCCGATCTCGCCCGTGAAGACGGTCTTCGCCTCGGAGAGCGGAGTCCCGCGCGTCCAGTATTTGACGATTCGAGCGTAGCCCGATTTGGTCAGGCTTCCTTCGCCATAGTCGGTGGCGACGAGCAGATGGTCGCGGTCGACCCAGCTGTAATTGCTCTTCGCCTCGGGAATCGTGAAGCCGCCGTCGACGAACTTGCCGGTCGCGATGTCGAACTCGCGAACGACGTCGGCGTCGGTGCCGCCGGGGCTCAATGAAACGAGGCAGCGCCGGTAATCGGGCGCGAGGCAGTCGGCGCCGTGCCACACCCAGCTCTTGCCCTCCGCCTTTCCGAGCGCGTCGACGTCGATCAGCGTGCGCCATTGCGGCTTGCCCGCCGCATAGGCGGCGAGCGGCGAGATCCGCCATAGCCCGCGCGGGTTCTTCGCGTCGCGCCATAGGTTGGTCACACGGCCGCCGAGAACATCTTCGGGCGCGGCGATCTGCCGTTCGTCGTCGAGGATGGCGAGCGCCCGCTTGCGGTAGGTCTCGTAGGCCCGCGGAGTGGTGAGCAGAGCTTCCGTCGCGGCGTTCCACTGCTTCACCTGGGCGACGGCGCGGGCGCCGTTGATGTCCTCGAGCCAGAGGTAAGGGTCATCGGCCGGGTTGTTCGCAACCTGGGCCGCAGCGGCGGTTGCAAGGACGGCCGCAACCGCGGCAAGAATCAGCTTGCGCAAGATCATCTCCTGAAATTTCCCCTATCGTGGAGAGCTTGTCGCGGACCGTCAACGCGCGGTTCGACGAATGGCCGAAGGGCGGTCGCCGCGCTTCATGCGGTGCTCACGGCAGGGAGATGATCCAGTTGCGAACGTCGCGAGAGGAGACTCGCGTCGGTTACGGATACACGCGCGAATCGCATTGATTGTGAGCATGCTCCGGCTTGGTCGGAAATGGGCAGTCCGCGGCCTTGCGCAGTCCGCGGCGATCGTCTCCGCCGAGCATGGAGAATCGCCGTTCCCCATCGTGCACGAGAATCTTCGCCGGAGTCGGCCGAGTGCCGAAACTCAGCAAGGTCCGCAATCCGCCTTTCACGACATTCATGGCCCATGCCAGCACTAGGCTGAACTGTGCCACTGCCGGTCCGTCCGGCTCGTATAACCGCGAGCCGTGATAATCGGTCCGTCGACGCCATTTCATGTTTGGTCTCCTTACCTCTATCCCTCCGCCGGCGATCCGGATTATCCACCCTTGTCTGTCATTAGGAAAACGAATAGAATTGATCTTTAATATTCGGACAATTGCATTAAAATGGACATTGCGGCGGCCCGTACCTTTCTCGAAATCGTGAAGACGGGCAGCTTCGTCCGGGCGGCGGCGAACCTCAACATCACCCAAACGGCGGTCAGCGCCCGAGTGCGCGTCCTGGAGGAACAACTCGATCGGCAGTTGTTCATTCGAAACAAGGCGGGAGCGAAGCTGACTCCCGCGGGCGACCAGTTCCTTCGCTACGCAACGACTCTCGTTCAGGTCTGGGAGCGTGCCTGTCATCAGGTGGCGATGCCGGTCGGACGGGCCAATGTCGTGACAATCGGCGGCGAGCACAGCCTGTGGGATCCGCTGTTACGCGACTGGCTGGTGTGGATGCGCAGCGAATGCGCGGACGTGGCGATCCGGGCGCACATCGACGTGTCCGATCGGCTGATCGACCAGGTGCAGGAGGGAGTGCTGGACCTCGCGGTGGTTTACGCGCCGCCGCACCGGACCGGCATCGTGCCGGAGCTTCTGCTCGAGGAGACGCTCGTGGCCGTGACGACCGATCCCCAATGCCGCGAGCTCCCGGCGGACGACCATGTCTATGTCGACTGGGGTCCGGAATTCCGAAGCAGCCACCACACCGCCTTTCCCGATGCCCCCAGCCCGGCGGTATCGGTGAACCACGGCCCGCTCGCGATGGACTATATCCTCGCCGTCGGCGGCTCGGGCTATTTCCGGATGGAGGCCGTGCGTCCGCACCTCAACAGCGGCCGGCTGCACCTGTTACCCGACAGGCCGAAATTCTCTTATTCCATCTATGCACTCTATTCGGCCAAGGCCGACGAGCAGGTGATGAAACGGGTCCGTAGCGGCCTTCGGGCCGTCGCCGGAGCTCGGCGCGAACAATAGCCTTCGCGGTTGACCGAAACAAATAATTTGATGCCAACCAAGAATGTTATTCATTTGCATGATTGAAGCGTGAGACCCACATGGAGTCGCGGGCGGGCTCCATATGGAGGTTGCCATGCGTCTCAACCCCGAAGTCCTCACCGACGCCGACCAGCTGACTCATGCGCCGAGGCTGCACGATGCGGACGTGTTCGGAGACATACCGGGCTGGATCTGGACTGCGTTCCTCTCCTCCTGGGCATTGTTGTTCGGGCTCTTCCTGCTGTTTTTCGCGACCGACGGACGGTCCGCGCTCATGGTCGTCACCGCCTGCTTCTTCGCGCTGATGACGCTGGGATTGCCGGCGGCGATCGGCGGCCACTCGGGAAGCGCGTCGCGCCCGTGGCCGCGGGTGATCGTCACCCAAACCGGGTCGCTTCCCATACGCGCGGCAGCCACGCAGATCCTGCTGATCCCGGTTGCCGGGGTGATCGGCCTTATCGCCTTCATCGCGCTCGCCTTGTAGGCGCCCGCGGACGGCCGGTGGGCCGGCCGCTCGCCCCGTCAGTCGCCGCTGATCCGCGGGTCGATCTTCGCCGGATCGTCGATGATCGGCATTCCAACGTCGCCTTGGCCGACAGTGCGCCCAGCCATCTCCAGCATGCGCTCGAGCGGGACTCGCGCCTGCGTCATGATCTCGGGCGTTAGCTCGATCCGGGGCTTGAGGTCGCGCAGCGCGACATAGAGCTTTTCGAGCGTGTTCAGCGCCATGTACGGGCACATGTTGCAGTTGCAGTTGCCGTCGCCGCCCGGCACCCCGATGAACGTCTTGCCGGGCGCGGCCTTCTCCATCTGGTGGATGATGTGCGGCTCCGTGGCGACGAGGATCGTATCGGCGGGCGAGGTCAAGGCGAAATCGAGGATCGACTTGGTCGAGCCGACATGGTCGGCATGGTCGATGATGTGCGGCGGGCATTCGGGGTGCGCGGCGACCGGGGCTCCGGGATGCTCGGCCTTGAGCTTCAGGAGCTCGGTCTCGCTGAACGCCTGGTGGACGATGCAGATGCCCGGCCACAGCAGCATCTCGCGGCCGGTCTTGCGCGCCAAATAGCCGCCCAGATGCCGGTCGGGCCCGAAGATGATCTTCTGGTCCTTCGGGATCTGGTCGAGGATGATCTTCGCGCTGCTCGACGTGACGATGATGTCGGAAAGCGCTTTCACCGCCGCCGAGCAGTTGATGTAGGTCAGGGCGATATGATCGGGATGCGCCTTGCGGAAGGCCGCGAACTGGTCGGGCGGACAGCTGTCTTCGAGGCTGCAGCCGGCGTCCATGTCGGGCAGGATCACGGTCTTTTCCGGCGACAGGATCTTCGCGGTTTCGGCCATGAAGCGGACGCCGCAGAAGGCGATCACGTCGGCGTCGGTCGCAGCCGCCTTGCGCGACAAATCGAGGCTGTCGCCGACGAAATCGGCGAGGTCCTGGATCTCGGGCTTCTGATAATAATGCGCGAGGATCACGGCGTTGCGTGTCCGCTTCAGCCGCTCGATCTCCGCGAGCAGGTCGGGCCCTTTCAGGCTGGTCGTCTGAACCGTCATCTTCGTCCTTGAGCGGCCCTTCGCCGCTCCGCTTCCTTGATCGCCTCCTCATATGGGGTCGAGAGGTCGAGATAGGAAGCTTCGTCCGTGCCTTCGGTGGGGAAGCGCGCAACCACCTTCACGTCCTTGAATCCCGCCGCCAGCAACGGCATCGCAAAGCTGCGCTCGACGGCCTGCCGCGCCGCCTGCCGCGCGAGCCGCATCGGCACTTCAGCGGACGCCTGCTTGCGCAGGTCGGCGACGGCCGCCGCGCGGTTCGACTGGTCGAGCTGCTGGTCGGCGCTGGTGAGCGCCGACAGGACGCCGCCCTCGCCATATTCCTGCGCCGCGTTCAAATCGACATCGGGACCGGCGATCTCGATTTCGGGCAGCCGCACATGGAGCGTCCGGGTCGGTGCCTCCCAGGTCACGTCCCTGGGCTCGAGCTTCGCGAGGTCGAGCTCGTAGCGGACGTCGCCCGGAAGGATCAGCGTCCGCTTGGCTGACAGGCCGAAGCGGCTGGTCGCCGAGGTGGTCACCGAAACGTAGCGCGCGACGAAAGCGATCAGCCGGTTCTGCGCGCGCATCGATTCGAGGCTCGCGCTGGCGATGGTCGTCGGATTTGGCCCGCCGAAGATCCGGTCGGCAATGCCGGTCGTGACTCCGATGACCAGCCCGAGCGCGAGCGCGACGACGATGGCGCCGAGGGCTACGAGCTTGCTGAAACGGCTGTCCATGCGTCTCCCCGCCGTTCAACGAGCCCGCGGCGTTCGAGGTCCAGCAGGTGCGACCAGACCGACCCGCCGGCGGCCACGACCAGCCGCGGATCGAGTCCCGGATAGGCCTTGGCTACGATGTCCGGGATGTCGCGCGGCCTATCGCCGACGAGCTTCTGGATCTGCTTCTCGCGCTGCATCCGGTGGCCGATCAGCGAGCGCACATATTGTTGCGGTTTGGTCACCGCGGGTCCGTGGGCCGGATAATAGACGCGGTCGTCGCGCTTTCTCAGCTTGTCGAGGCTTCGCATGTAGGCCGCCATGTCGCCGTCGGGTGGGACCACCACCGTGGTCGACCAGCCCATGACGTGGTCGCCGCTGAACAGCGCCCCTTCGTAAGCGAAGCAGAGGTGGTTCGAGGTGTGCCCCGGCGTCGCCACCGCGGCGATGGGCTTGCCGTCGACCTCGAGCACTTCGCCGTCCTGAAGCACCCGGTCCGGCTTGTAGTCACCGTCGAACGATGCGTCGGCGCGTGGGCCGACCGTCTCGAGCGACAGGGGCGCGCAGCCGATAATCGGCGCTCCGGTCGCTTCGGCAAGCGGCCTCGCCGCCGGGCTGTGGTCGCGGTGGGTGTGGGTACACATGATCGCCACGACCGGCCGGTCTCCGATCGCCTTTTCGAGCGCGTCGACATGCTCGGGCAGGTCCGGCCCGGGATCGACGACCGCGACTTCGCGTGTCCCGACCAGGTAGGTCTGCGTGCCGTAATAAGTGAACGCGGAAGGATTGTGCGCGAGCACCCGCGCGATGCCGGGCTCCAGCCGGTCCAGCTTGGCATAAGGGGCGTCCACGTCCTCGCTCTGTCACGCTCCCGGGTCGTTGGCAAAGGCGCGGCGATTTCGCTCCTCAGGCCTTGGCGAGCGAGGAAGCGATCGAACGATTGGCCGCCAGCTGTCGCGCCGCACCGCGCGCGAAGGCTTCCGGGTACACCGTCCCGAACAAGGCTTCCATGCTGCGCTCCCAGCTGAACTGCAGCGCGGCCTCGCGCGCTTTTGCCGCCATGGCAGTGCAGCCGCCGTTCCAGACATCGAGGATGTTGCGCGCCATCGCCGCCCTGTCCCCCACCGGCCCGAGCCGCCCCATCGGCTTGGTTACCCGGTCGAGCATCGCGCCGGCGGCGACTCCGACGACGGGCAGCCCCGACGCCTGGGCCTCGACGATCGACACCCCGAACGTCTCGTCGGCCATCGCCGACACGTAGATGTCGGCGCTCGCCAGCCAGCGCGCAAGCTCGGTGCGGCTCGTCATATAGCCGGGCATGATGATCCGAGGATCGCCGAGGGATGCAATCTCGTCCTTGAGCGGGCCTTCGCCGATCAGCGCGAGCTTCGCCCCAAGCCCGAACGGAAGCCGCTGGAAGGCTTCGACCACCACGTCCGGTTTCTTCTCCCCGTCGAGTCGTCCGACATAGACGAGGAGCGGCTGGCCGTCCGCGACGCCGAGCTTGCGCCGAAGGCGCGGGTCGCGCTTCTGCGGAGCGAACTCACCGAGCTCGACCCCGAGCGGGACGACGTCGACGTGAGGGACGCCATGGGTCCCGAGCTTCGTGGCGCCGCCGTTCTCGCTCAGGGCAAAGACCGCGTCGAAGCGGCGGTAGAGAGCCCCGCAATAGGAATAGCAGATCCGGCCGCACAACCCGGCGAGGGGCTTGCCGACGATCCTCGAGAAAGGCCGCTCGACGTACACTGTCGGAAAGTCGGTCATATAGGCGGCGACGAGCGCGGTATCGGGGTGGCGCCGCCGATGGCCGAGTGCCGCCCACGGCAGGTTGTAGGCGTCCTGGCATTCGATCAGGGCTGGCGGGAACCGTCTCAGCGCCTCGCGCACCGCGCCGTTGCGCAGCATCAGGCGGTAATGCGGGCTCCCCGGCACTTGCGGCGACGATATGGTCACGGTGATCGCGCGGCCGTCTTCGATCACCTGGTCGCGCGCGCCCGGGATGATCATCAGGTGCCGGTGCGGAGTCGATTCGAGGATGTGCCGGCGCTTGTGGAGCAAGTAGGTCCGGACTCCGCCGCCAACTTCCGACCAGCTCTGCGTCAAGTCGCAGAACAGCTTCGCTCCGCCGGGAGGCGGCAGGTCGGGGTCGTTGCGGCTCACGAGTGTGCCCAACCAAGCAAATGCCGCAAAGTGCCAACGGCCTTTGACGACACCCTCACCTGTCGGAAAATTTTACGCAAGCGCCCCAGCCTGTTTCCCCTGTTGAAGAGCAATTGGCGGAATTCGGCCATTTCCTTCAATTGGCACGGTCATTGCTGCAATATTGGCGTCCACTTGGTTCCACGCCAACGAAGGGGCGGCCTTCACGCGGTTCTCTGGTCCCGCTGAAAGCCGCCCCTTTCTCGTTTCAGGCCCGGGAATCCAGTGGCGTGCCCAAGAGCTCCTGAAGCTCGCCGCTCTCGAACATCTCCATCATGATGTCGGATCCGCCGACGAACTCGCCCTTCACGTAGAGTTGGGGGACGGTCGGCCAGTCGCTGTACTCCTTGATCCCGGCGCGGATTTCGGGGTCCTGAAGCACGTCGACGGTCGCGTACGGGACTCCGAGGCGGTCGAGGATCGCGACCGCGCGGCTCGAAAAGCCGCACTGCGGGAACAAGGCGGTTCCCTTCATGAAGAGCACGACATCGTTCTTCGAAACGATTTCGCCGATTCGGGATTGATCGTCGGTCACTGCTTATACTCCATCTCAGCGCACCGCGGTTTCGAGCTGCAGTGCGTGAAGCTCACCCCCAACTCGTCCCCCAAGCGCGGCATACACCTTCTGATGCTGTCTGATCCGGCTCATCCCGGCGAAGCTGTTGCTGACGACGCGCGCGGAATAATGGTCGCCGTCTCCGGCGAGATCGCGAATCGTCACCTCGGCATCCGGCATCGCCGCCTTGATCAGCCGCTCGATCTCGCTCGCTGCCATCGGCATCAGAGATTTGTCGCTTCGATGATCTGGCGCCGAGCCTCGACCTCTTTGTTCCTCAGCGCGTCGACAATCTTCGACTCATCGACCTCGATTCCAGCGGCGGTGAGGTCTCCCAGTACCTTGCGGACGACGTCATGATCCCCCGCTTCCTCGAAATCGGCGCGGACCACGTCCTTGGCATAGGATTCGGTTTCGGCATCCGACAGCCCCATCTGCCGCGCCGCCCATTCGCCGAGCAGCCGGTTGCGGCGAGCGATGATCCTGAACTTCATTTCCTCGTCGCGCGCGAACTTGGATTCGAAGGCGCGCTCACGGTCGTCGAACTGGGTCATTCGTTTCCCTTGGCCAATTTCGCCCGCGAGATAGGCGGAGCGGCGGCATATCGCAACGCCGCTCACCCCCGGTTCCGGGGCCGGGCGCGCCACCAGCCGATGGCCAGGAGGACGAGGCCCGCGGCCACACTGTCCGCGATCCAGTCGACGACATCGCTGTCGCGATGGAGCGCGGGTATCTCCTGCGCGAACTCAATCAATGCCCCGAACAGGGAGAGGCCGACGAGCAACTTGAACAGCCCGGCCAGCGGATAGGCAAAGCTGCCGAGCAGGGCGAGCACGGCGAAGGCAATGACATGCTCGACCTTGTCGCCGGGCTCTCCCGGAAAATGGGGCGGTTGCGGAAGCACCGCCATGACGAATGCGAAGCAGGCCGCGGCCCAGAAGATCGAGCGCGCCGTGCGGCTGGCGCGCCATTTTGCGAGGCTCAAGGGGTGACCACCAGCTTGCCGATCGCCTGCCGATCGCGCAGCGCGGCGATCGCCTCGCCGCCACGGCCGAGCGGGAGGCGAGCGCTGATCTTCGGCGCGATCTTCCCTTCCGACCACCAGCGGAACAGCTGCTCGACATGCGCCGCGTTGGCCTTCGGCTCGCGAGCCGCGAACGCGCCCCAGAAGACTCCGCACACGTCGCAGCTCTTGAGCAAGGTCAGGTTGAGCGGGAGTTTCGGAATGCCGGCGGGAAAGCCGACCACGAGGAAGCGGCCCTGCCACGCGATCGCGCGCAGCGCGGCCTCCGAATAGTCGCCGCCGACGGGGTCGAGGACGACATCCGCGCCCGCCGGGCCGACCGCGTCCTTGAACATCTGCGACAGAGCCTTCGGATCGAGCTCGCCGGTCGGATAGACGACAGCCGCATCCGCCCCGGCCTCGCGCGCCGCGGCAGCCTTCTCTTCCGACGAGGCCGCGGCAATCACCCGGGCGCCGAGCGCCTTGCCGATCTCGACCGCGGCCAGGCCGACTCCTCCCGCCGCGCCGAGCACGAGCAGGATCTGCCCGCCCTTGAGCCGGCCGCGATCGACCAAGGCGTGGATCGCGGTCGCATAGGTCAGCAGCAGTGCCGAGCCCTCTTCAAAGCTCCGCCCAGCCGGCAACGGGATCGCGGATCGCGCGGGGATCACGATCTTCTCCACCAGTCCGCCGAACCCGACCGCGGCGATCAGCCGGTCGCCGGGCCCCCATCCCTCGACGCCCTCGCCGACGCGCTCGACTTCGCCGGCGACCTCGCTGCCCGGAGCGAACGGACGCTGCGGCTTCAGCTGATATTTGTCCTCAATGATCAGCACGTCGGGATAGTTGATCGCGCACGCGCGCACCCGGACCAGCAGCTCGCCATGGCCGGGCTCGGGATCGGGCATCTCGGTCAGCCGCAACGTCTCGGGTCCGCCGGGCTCGTGGGAGAGGAGTGCTCGCATAGCCACCTATTCGTCATTCCCGCGAAAGCGGGAATCCCGCTTCTGACGCGTTGGAGTTATTCCTCGTACTTCGCCGTGGTCTTCTCGCGGACCTCCTCGCGGGTCACGCCCGACGCGAGCTCGATCAGCCTGAACGGATGCTCGTGGTCGGCGCGCTGGAACACGGCGAGGTCGGTGATGATCATGTCGACCACGTTCTTGCCGGTCAGTGGCAGCGTGCACTCGGGGATGAATTTGGGGTCGCCGTGCTTCGCCACATGCTCCATCACGACGATGATCTTCTTGACCCCCGCGACAAGGTCCATCGCGCCGCCCATGCCCTTGATCATCTTGCCCGGCACCATCCAGTTGGCGAGATCGCCCCTTTCGCTGACCTCCATCCCGCCGAGCACCGCGAGGTCGATGTGCCCGCCACGGATCATCGCGAAGCTCGTCGCGCTGTCGAAATAGCTGGTCTGCGGCAGCTGGCTGACGGTCTGCTTGCCGGCGTTGATGAGGTCGGGATCGATCTCGTCCTCGTACGGGAACGGCCCGATCCCGAGCATCCCGTTCTCGCTCTGCAGGGTCACGGTCATTCCCGCCGGCACGTGATTTGCGACGAGCGTCGGGATGCCAATGCCGAGGTTCACGTAGAAGCCGTCCTTGAGCTCCTTCGCCGCGCGCGCGGCCATCTGGTCGCGGGTCCAGCCCCTGGTGATCGCTTCAGTCGCCATTACGCGCTCCTCGTTCCCCGGCGCAGGCCGGGGTCCAGTTCAGAAAAAAGAGTCTGGGCTCCTGCCTTCGCAGGAGAACAGTCAAATTCATCACACCGCCTCCCTTTCCCGCACCGTCTTGAACTCGATCTTCTTGTCGTAGGGGCTGCCTAGGATCAGCCGGTTCACGAAGATCGACGGCAGGTGGATGCAGTCG
>DASURT010000019.1:0-5847 GCA_036375515.1 Sphingomicrobium sp. | reverse complement strand
GGAGCGAGCCGGAGTGCCCGCCGGCGCGGCGGTCAAGGCGGACGGTTATGGCCTCGGCGCGCGCGAGACGACGGAGGCGCTGATCGCGGCGGGCTGCCGCGACTTTTTCGTTTCCACCTGGGCCGAAGCCGAGGAGCTTGGAAACCTTCCTGGCGATACCAGTTTGGTCGTCCTCCATGGCGTGGGTCCGGACGACGCTGAGGCGGCGTTGCGCCTGCCCGCGCGCCCGGTGCTCAATACCCCCGGTCAGGTCGCGCGATGGAAGCAGATCGCGCCCGACCGTGCGTGCGACGTGATGATCGACACCGGCATGAACCGGTTGGGCTTGCGGCCGTCCGAGACCGGGCTGCTCGACGGGCTCGCAATCGACACGCTCCACAGCCATCTCGCCTGCGCCGACGAGGACCGCCCGCTCAACGCGATGCAGCTCGAGCGCTTTCGCGCCCTTGCCGCCGAGGTCCCGGCAAGGCGCTACAGCTTCGCCAATTCGGCCGGGATCTGCCTCGGCCGCGACTACAGCTTCGACCTCGTTCGGCCGGGTCTGTCGCTCTACGGCGGCGTTCCACGCGCGGAGGCTGAGGGGAGTATCCGCCAGGTTGCCCGCGTCGAAGCGCAGATCGTGCAGCGGCGGACGATCGGGATGGGCGAGACCTGTGGCTATGGCGCGACTTTCACCGCGCAAGCGGACACGGAGGCCGCGATTCTCAATATCGGTTATGCCGACGGCTATCTGCGCGGATTCTCCTCGCGCGGATCGGCGTTCGCGGGCGAATTCGCGCTGCCGGTGCTAGGGCGCGTGTCGATGGACCTGATCGCGGTCGATTGCGATGCCGCGAAAGACCTCAAGGAAGGCGACTGGGTCGAGCTCGATTACGATTTGCCGAGCGCTTCGCGGCAGTCCGGCCTTTCGCAGTACGAGGTTTTGACGACGCTTGGGCACCGGTTCGAGCGGCGCTGGATTTAATGCCAGGCGCCGGGGTCTTCGGCTCGTAGCCGCAAAGGTCGATCACCGGACAGCGCCAGCATTCGGGCAGCCGAGCCTTGCAGATGTAACGGCCGTGCAGGATCAGCCAGTGGTGCGCGTCGCGGCGGAATGGCTGCGGGACGATCCTGTCCAGTGTCGCCTCGACCTCGTCGACACTCTTGCTGGGGGCGAGCCCGGTGCGGTTGCAGACCCGAAAGACATGCGTGTCGACTGCGAACGTCTCCTCCCCGAACGCGGTATTGAGCACGACGTTGGCGGTCTTTCGGCCGACTCCCGGCAGCTTCTGAAGCTCCTCCCGAGTCCTCGGGACCTCGCCGCCGTGATCGCGGATCAGCGCTTCGGACAGCGCGATCACGTTCCGGGCCTTGGTGTTGAACAGGCCGATCGTCTTGATCGCGCCGCGGAGTCGTTCCTCCCCGAATTCAACCATTTGTCGCGGCGTCTTGATCCTCTCGAACAGCGGCTCGGTAGCGATGTTGACGCTCGCGTCCGTCGCCTGAGCGGACAGCACGACCGCGACGAGCAGCGTGTATGGATTGATGAAATCGAGCTCGGTCGTGGGGGAGGGGTTCGCCTCCGCCAGGCGGCGGAAGAACTCGAAAACCTGTTCGCGCTTCACAGCGCTTCGATCACGTCGCGCATCGAATAGAGGCCGGCGGGCTTGCCGGCGATGAACCGCGCCGCGGCAAGCGCTCCGCGCGCGAAGATCATCCGGCTTTCGGCCCGGTGCGACAGGATGAGCCGCTCGTCGGGGCCGAGGAACAGCACGTCATGGTCGCCGGCCACCGTGCCTCCACGAAGCGAGGCAAAGCCGACCGCGCCCGTATCGCGCTTCAGGCCGGTTCCGTCGCGGCCACGCTCCGCCTTCGCTTCCGCCCCCCGTCCGCGAGCCGCCGCATCGCCCAATGCGAGTGCGGTTCCGGAAGGCGCGTCGGCCTTGTCCCGGTGATGGGTCTCGGCGATCTCGATGTCCCAACCGGGGCCGAGGACGCTCGCCGCGCGCTCGACCAGTTCCGCGAGCAGGGCCACGCCAAGCGACGTATTGGCCGCTCTGAGCACGGCGACATCTTTCGCGGCCGCGGCGATCCGCCGGTCCGCAAGATCGTCCAGGCCCGTTGTCCCGATGACGATCGGCACGGCGGCCGAAACCGCGCGGTCGAGGCTCGTCTGGAGGGCGGAGGGCGCCGAGAAGTCGACCAAGACGTCGCCGTGGTCCTGGTCGATGGCGAAGGCGGGATCTTCCGCGACGGCGGCAGCGAGCGCCCTGCCCATGCGCCCATCGGGCGCGATCAGGCTGAGGCGGATCGGCTGGCCGGCGGTGCGCATGCGCCGTCAATGGCGCAGCACCGGCGCGGGCGCAATGCGTGCGCCGGTGCTTGCCCAATCACCGCTTCTGCAGCTCCCGATAAAGGACGGTGCCCATTTGGCGGCGCATCTTGGTGCGCTGGCCGCTGGCGGCATCGGCCGAATGATCGTCCTGCTTCATGCGCTCGTTGATGATGGCGTTCCGGCGATCGATCTCGGCCACCGATGGGAAATCGGCAAAACGCGTGATCAGGATGAGATCGGGCTCGCCGTCGCGCGCGTTCACATTGTCCAGGACATAATAATCGAGGATCCAGCCCTGGGACTTCGCGAACGCCTGGTTGTCGGCCCAGACCTTCATCAGCCAGTCGAGATAATTCTCATATTGCCCGTCCTCGACGTCGATGCGGGCCGCCGTCCACAGCGGACCGAGCTTGTAGCTGCTTTGCTGAGCGATTGCCGGAGCCGACGTCGCGGCAATCGCCAGCGCGGCGGCGCAGATGAGCAGTTTACGCATGATTTTGCCTCCCCCAATGCGAGAGCTAGCGCTCTCGTTTCTGAAGGAACGGCGCCGTCTCTATCGGCAAATGCCGGCATCGCGGCGGCGTCCCCGTAAGGGGTCAAAGCATAATTTACCGAGTCGTGCCTAACGCAAATTAAAGAACCAGCCTTTGCTTGAGTGCGAGCGCGGCGGCGGGAGCTCGGACCTTCGCGCCGTTGATCATGAAGATGTAGACATCGCGTCCGGCATCCCGCCACTTGCGCGCCCTTTCGGCAAAGCCGTCGAGCGCGTCAGCTTCGTAGCCGGTTTCGACCTCCTCGCGCATCCGCTGGAACCGCGCATAAGCGAAGTCCGCGGTATCGGTTTCGATCGCCGGATATTCGTCGGAATCCTCGAGAACGACGGCGACATTGCGCTCGCGGCAGAGCTCGAAGAACTGATCGTCGCGATAACTTTCGTGGCGCGGCTCGATCGCATGCCGCAGCCTGACCCCCTCGATCTCGCCGGGAAGAAGGTCGAGGAATCCTGCGATATCGTCCCGGTCGAAGCGCCGATAGGGCGCGAACTGCCACAGGATCGGCCCCAATTTCTCCCCGAGCACGGCAAACCCTTGCGCGAAGAACCCCGCGAGCCCTTCAGACGCCTCCGCGAGCTTCGGCTTCATCACGCAATGGCGCGAGGCCTTGACCGCGAACTGGAAGCCGCCCGGCACCGTTTCCGACCACTTCTGCCAGCTCTTCGGGCTCTGGCGGCCGTAAAAGGTCGCGTTGATCTCAATCGCGGCCAGTTGACGGGACGCGTATTCGAGCTCTTTCGCTTGCGGCAGCTTGTCCGGATAGAACACGCCGCGCCACGGCGGGTAGGTCCAGCCGCCGATGCCGATCCGGATGAAAGGCTCGATCACCTCCGCGTCAACGCCGCGGTTTCTATTTCGCTGCCGGAGCGGGACCGGGAGTCACGAAATCCTCGACGGCTTTCCAGCTACCATCGCTCTGCTCCTGCCACACGGTAAGGTAATTCCCCGCGCTGTTCACCGGCTGCTTCGTTTCCGGGTCGGTCATGGTCAGCGTGTAGTGGCCGCGCGTGTAGGCGAGATCGCCCGACCGTGCGACCTGGATGCGATCCGAGGCAAACGCGACCTTGAGGTTCGGATCCGACGCGAACGCGGCGGTTTCCCTGCGGATGGCTTCAGCGCCGCTGACGAGCGCCGCGCCTGGATTGGCAAGTGCCGCGTCCGGAGCGTAGGCGGACGCCAGCGCCGCGGCGTCGTGATCGGCATAAACCTGGTTCCATTTCGCCTCGTTCGCCTTGAGCTGTGCCACGACCGCCGCCTGATCGGTCTTGGCCGCGGGTATGCAACCGACGAGGAACAGTGTCGCCGAGACGGCGATGACCGGATTGACTCTGTGCATGATTGGCCTCTCCCACGAGCGAGCTTGCTCCGGTGCCGAAACAATCACCGGCGGCCGAGTCGCACAAGGCCCGCCGTATCCGGTAAGCGCACGGGCATGAATGATCGGACAGGCAGAATCGTGATCTTGACCGGCGCCGGAGTGTCGGCCGAGAGCGGGCTCGCGACCTTTCGCGGACCCGACGGGCTGTGGGAGGGCCACCGGGTCGAGGATGTCGCAACACCCGAGGCGTTCCGGCGCGACGCGGCGCTGGTTCATGCCTTCTATGACGCTCGGCGGGCGAGGCTGGGAACGGTCGAGCCGAACGCCGCGCATCGCGCGCTGGCTCGGCTCGACGCGGAGTGGCCCGGCGACTTGCTGCTCGTAACGCAGAATGTCGATGACCTCCACGAGCGCGCCGGCTCGAAGCGGCTGCTCCACATGCACGGCGAGCTGGCGAACGGCTGGTGCCTCGCGTGCGACGAGCGTTTCGCGTGGGGAGGGCCGATGGGCGAGGAGGCGTTGTGCCCCCGATGCCAGGTCGAGGGCCGGGTCCGCCCGGACATCGTCTGGTTCGGTGAAATGCCCTACGAGATGGAGCGGATCGACGAGGCGCTGCAACGCTGCGACCTGTTCGTCTCGATCGGCACCTCGGGCGCCGTCTATCCGGCAGCGGGCTTCGTCCAGACCGCGCGCTATTGCGGCGCCAGGACGCTCGAAATGAACCTCGAGCCGAGCATCGGGAGCATGTTCTTCGATGAAAGCCGCATCGGGAAGGCGAGCGCACTGGTGCCCGCGTGGGTGAAGGAGATTTTAGGCGGCTAGTCCGCCCACTCCAGCCCGATTTCGCGATAAAGCCCGCGGTCCTCGCCCCACTTCGGGTTCACTTTCACATGCAGGAACAAATGCACCGGCCGCCGGAGGTGCCGGGCGATCTCCTCCCGCGCCGCCGCGCCGATTGCCTTCAGGCGGCGACCGCCCTTGCCGATCACGATCGCCTTCTGGCTGTCGCGCTCGACGAGGACCTGATGGCGAATCACGGTCGAGCCGTCGGGGCGGTCCTCCCAGGTCTCGGTCTCGATCGCGGTCGCATGGGGCAGCTCCTGATGAAGCTGGTTGACTATCTGCTCGCGGGTCAGTTCGGCGGCGATCATTCGGTCGGTCGCGTCCGAAACCTCGTCCTCTGGGTAGAGCCACGGACCTGGCGGCATGGCGTCGGCCAGCGCCTGCTTCACGTCCGCGACCCCATCGCCTTGCGTGGCGCTGATCATGAACACTTGTTCGGGGTTGAGCCGCGCGGTCAGCTCCGCCGAGAGCGCGAGCAGGTCGCTTTTCCTGACCAGGTCGATCTTGTTGAGCGCGAGGAACAGCGGCTGCTGCCGTTTCTCCAGGCTGGCGATCATGCGGTCGAGCTCGTTGGTGACGCCCGCGGCGGCGTCGATCACGAGCAGGGTCAGGTCCGCATCCTGCGCGCCCGTCCACGCGGCCGCGACCATCGCCCGGTCGAGCCGCCGGCGCGGCTTGAAAATGCCCGGAGTGTCGACCAGCAGGATCTGCGCCTTGCCCTGAATCGCGATCCCCATCAGCCGGGTCCGCGTCGTCTGCGCCTTGGGGCTGACGATCGCGACCTTCTGGCCGACGAGCGCATTCACCAGCGTCGATTT
>DASURT010000018.1:0-2565 GCA_036375515.1 Sphingomicrobium sp. | reverse complement strand
CCTGGATCGACACCCCTCGTGTTCCACGATCCACTTCGCGCTGCGACGGGGTATTGCACCGGATCACTCAACCGCGGGTCGTAGAAGGTCACTTGCGTGCCGTGCATCTGGGTAGCTGCCACATACGCGTTCCAGTACGGGACAGACCCGGATCCGGTCCAGGTGTGCAGGTTGACACCGGCCAGACCAAAGGCCGGCGGCAGCAGTGTGCCCGCCTGGCCGCCGTCAGGGCGAAACGCCTTGCCGTCCTTGTCGAGCCACGCGTCGTACCGGCCTGGTCCCCAGCTATTGAGGACCGTCTTGACGGTTGGCACGTCGGTCTGAAGCAGGTCGGCGATGGGCTGGAGATTGGGCGCCAGCGAGACGATCAGGCCGACATTCAGATCGCGGTTCGGCCAGCCATCGAGTCTATGGCCGATACCCGGGGCGAACGAATTGTCGACGGTCGAGTGGCAGAGGGCGCACGTGATGCCCATCGATCGAATGCTGTTGCCGTCGTCGCTCAGGGTCGCCTTGACCCCAACGACAGCATCGAGCTGCAGGAGGGCGAGCGTCACGGCGGGATCGTTGAGATCGACCGCGCCTCGTGCGATGGCATTCTGGATTTTCCTCGGTACCGCGTCGATATCCACCTTGAGACCGACGCTCAGTGCGGTCGCGGGGCTGACGCCTCCCCCGACACCGCCGTGATTCGCGCCTTCGATGGCCTTGTGGAGCTGGATCGTCTCGGTCCACCACGCCTCGTCGCCAAACGTCTCGAAGCGGAATACCTCGCGACCCTGCTTCAGCAGCCTCGCCGACGTGTCGTTGATCGCCCGGTCGTTGCCAACCGCAGCATTGGGCCCTCTCTCGGGCGCCGACAGTGCGGCGGCAGCGACCGCGGCACCCGCTATCGCGGCGACGATCGCTCGGGATGTAATGCTCCACCGCCGCATCGAGACGTTCATACGACCTCCTTCGCATCGGACGAAGAGCGCGAAGCCTCGACGCGCAGCGTACCGATATGGGCGTTCATTCCATTGGCCGCGGGCCGCGACGGACTTCCCCACGCAAACAGGTCCGCGGCTTTCCGCATTCCGCCTGGTGGCGATCAGAGTGGCGTCGCCGGCATCGAGAATTCCTCACAGGAAGCCTCCGAGTCTCCCGATAGCGGTGCGGTTGGCTCGGCTTCAAAGTGGCCGGCAGGGCGACGCGTCGAATCCGGGAGCGACAAGACAATGCTGCATGACGTGAAGGAATTGCACGACTTCACCGTTGGTGCGACCGACGGAGAAATCGGCGAGGTGAAGGATGTCTACTTCGACGACGAGCGCTGGGTCCTGCGTTACATGGTTGTCGAGGCCGGTGGCTGGCTGCGCGGCCGCAAGGTTCTGATCTCGCCGATCTCGGTGCGAGACATCGCCTGGGAGGACGGCGTCATCAATGTGAATCTCAGCCAGCAACAAGTTCGGGAAAGCCCGAGCATCGACACCGACAAGCCGGTTTCGCGGCAACACGAAATCGACTACTACAATCACTATGGCTATCCCAACTACTGGAATGGCGCCGAGTTATGGGGTCTCGGTGTATATCCGCTTCCCTGGGTCGGGGCCTCGCCCGACGCAGCGGTTTCGTCGAGACCATCATCGGAGGATTCGGTTACCCGCGAGCGGCAGCAGAGCCTGGAACGCGACGTCGAATCTGCCGACTCGCATCTGCGGAGCTGCAAGGAAGTCATCGGCTATGAGGTCATGGCGACCGACGGTCCGATCGGTACCGTGGAAAACTTCGTGTTCGAGGATACGAGCTGGGCGATCCGCTCCATGGTCGTCGACACGCGCAAATGGTTGCCGGGCAAGCATGTCCTGGTTTCGCCGGAGTGGATCGAGAGCGTCAGCTGGTCCGAGCACGAGGTGTACGTGAAAGTCGCGCGCCAGGCGGTCGAGGCGAGCCCGGCATACGATCCCTCGCGTCCGCTGTCGACCGAGCACGAAGCGCCGCTCGACTGAAGGGAGGCGTACTCGGTGGCGGTCAAGTTCAAGGTGGGCGATCACGTGACCTGGAACTCGGAGGCGGGCCATGTCCGCGGCAGGATCATCAAGGTCCACACCCGGAACGTCGAGTACAAGGGTTATACCCATCATGCCAGCCCGGACGAGCCGCAATATGAAATCGAGAGCGACAAGACCGACCACGTCGCGATGCACAAAGGCACCGCGCTGAAAAAGGTCGATCGTTGAGCGAATCGGAGACCGCGATCCCGCGAGCTATCGCAGAATGGCGCGAGCCCGGCTGCATACGTTCTCGACGGTCAATCCGTACTCGCGCAGCAGGACATCGCCCGGCGCCGAGGCGCCGAAGCGATCGATGCCCACCACGTCGCCGCGATCCCCGACGTAGCGATGCCAACCGTGCGACGCACCCGCCTCGACCGCAAGCCGTGCACTGATCGACGGCGGCAGGACTGCGTTGCGGTATTCCCGGGGCTCGGCATCGAACAGCTCCCAACTCGGCATGGAAACGACGCGCACCTGGATTTTTTGCGCCTGCAGCCTCTGCGCAGCCGCCACGATCAGGCCGACCTCC
>DASURT010000017.1:0-2665 GCA_036375515.1 Sphingomicrobium sp. | reverse complement strand
GGCTCGGCCGTCGTCCTTCCCGAGGAGGCCGCGATCTTCGTCGACGGGCGCTATACGCTCCAGGTCCGCCAGCAGGTCAGCCCGACCGAGTGGAGCTACCAATCGGTTCCGGAGACGAGCGCCACCGAATGGCTGAAGGAGCATGCGCCGGAGGGCGGCCGCATCGGCTACGACCCCTGGCTGCACACGCGCGACTGGGTCAAGAAGGCCAAGGAAGCGCTCGCGAGCCGCGGCGCGGAGCTGGTGCCGGTCGAGAGGAACCCGATCGACGAGATCTGGAAGGACCGGCCGGAGGCATCGAAGGCCAAGCTCGTCGTCCAGCCGGACGAATATGCCGGCAAGTCGGCCGCCGAGAAGCGGACCGAGATCGCGGACTGGCTCACCCGGGAGCACGCCGACGCGGCGGTGCTCTCCGCGCTCGATTCGATCGCCTGGGCGTTCAACGTGCGCGGCAAGGACGTCAGCCGAACCCCCGTCGCGCTCGCCTACGCGCTGGTCAATGCCGACGGCACGGCCGACCTGTTCGTCGCCGGCGAGAAGCTCGACGCCGAGGTTCGCAAGCATCTCGGCAATGGCGTTCGAGTTCACGAGCGGTACGAATTCGAGCCGGCGCTTCGCGAGTTCAAGGGCAAGACGGTCGCGGTCGATCCGGAGCGCTCGGTTTCGGCGATCTTCGACGCCCTCGAGGGCGCGGAAGCGAGGGTGCTCGCGAAGCGCGATCCGACGATCTTGCCCAAGGCGATCAAAAACCCGGTCGAGATCGCCGGCCAGAAGGCATCGCAGGTCCGCGATGGAGCGGCGATCGTCCGCTTCCTGAAATGGCTCGAGGCCGAGGCGCCCAAGGGGGGGCTCGACGAGCTCAAGGCCGCCGAGCATCTCCAGCAGCTGCGCCAGCGGAACCCTGAGCTTCGCGACCTCTCGTTCGACACCATCTCCGCCGCCGGACCGAATGCCGCGAGCCCGCACTACAAGGTCACCGGTGAGACCAATCGCCCGATCGAGGTGGGCCAGATCTACCTGGTCGATTCGGGCGGCCAGTATGTCGACGGGACGACCGACATCACCAGGACGGTGATCGTGGGCCAACCGAGCGAAGAGATGCGCGACCGCTTCACGCGCGTCCTGATGGGCCACATCGCGATCGCCACGGCGGTCTTCCCGAGGGGCACGCGCGGAAGCCAACTCGACAGCTTCGCGCGGCGGCCCTTGTGGGAGGCGGGCCTCGACTACGCCCACGGCACCGGCCACGGAGTCGGCAGTTTCCTCTCGGTGCATGAGGGGCCGCAGCGCATCTCGCCAGTCGGAAGCGCGCAGAGCGGCGGCGACGAGCCGCTCCAGCCGGGAATGATCCTTTCGAACGAGCCCGGCTATTACAAGACCGGCGACTACGGCATCCGGATCGAGAATCTCGTGCTGGTCGTGGAGCGCGAGATCGAGGGCGCGGAAAAGGAGATGCTCGGTTTCGAGACGCTGACCTTCGCCCCGATCGATCGGCGGCTGATTGATCCGCACATGCTGGGGCCCGAGGAGCTGGTCTGGCTCGATTGCTACCACACGCACGTCATGGCGAAGATCGGGCCCGAGCTGGAGGGCGAGGACCTGGCCTGGCTCCGTTCCGCCTGCGCCCCGATCGAGGCGGACGCCTAGGGCTGGTTGAAGGCGAAAATGGTGCTGCCGGTGAGGATTGAACTCACGACCTCAGCCTTACCAAGGATGCGCTCTACCACTGAGCTACGGCAGCACTTTGTCCGGAGTGGCGCGCCTATGACGGTGCACGCCTTGCCCTGTCAACCCGCGCGCATCTGGTCCGCGTGACGGCGAAAGACAAGGAGCGCGAGGAGCGGCTGGCGGCGGCGCTGAGGGAGAATCTCAAGCGGCGCAAAACGCAGGCACGCGACCTTCACGCTGACGACGAGAAGAAGGGCAGGGACTAATGCGTTTCTTCTCGGACAATGCGGCGGCCGCGCACCCCAAGGTCATCGAGGCGATCGCCGCCTCGAACCGGATCGACACGGCTTATGACGGGGATGAGTGGAGCAAGCGCCTCGACGGCGCCTTTTCCGACCTGTTCGAGACCGACGTCCGCGCCTTCTGGGTGACGACGGGGACCGCCGCCAACGGCCTCGCGCTGGCCGCTCTCTGTCCGCCCTATCGCGGCATTCTCTGCCACCGTGACGCGCATATCGAGGTCGATGAGGCCGGCGCCCCCGGCTTCTTCACCGGCGGGGCCAAGCTGATCCTGCTCGACGGGCCGGGCGCGAAGATCGCCCCCGAGGCGGTCACCGAGGCGTGCGACGCGATTCGCGAGGACGTGCATCAGGTCCAGCCCGCGGCGCTGTCGATCACCAACGCCACCGAATACGGCCTCGTCTATCGTGCGAGCGAGGTTGCGGCGCTCGGCGAGGTTGCGAAGGAGTGCGGGCTTGCCTTGCACCTGGACGGGGCACGGCTCGCCAACGCGATCGTCAGCACCGGCGAGAGCCTTGCGGATGCGACCTGGCGTGCTGGCGTCGACGCCTTGTCGTTCGGCTTCGTCAAGAACGGCGGGCTCAACGCCGAGGCCTTGATCCTGTTCAGGACCGAACTCGCCGATGAGGTCGCCGTGCGCCGCAAGCGGGCCGGGCATCTGCTGTCAAAGGGCCGGATGATGGCCGCTCAGATTCTC
>DASURT010000016.1:0-6751 GCA_036375515.1 Sphingomicrobium sp. | reverse complement strand
AGTGGAACCAGGTCTTCGACCAGGTCTCGGGCACGATCCTGATCTCGCCCTTGCGCGTCGCCTCCATCACCGGGCCGACCAGCTTCGCCGCGTCGACATACCATTGGTCGGTGAGCCACGGCTCGATCACCACGCCCGAGCGGTCGCCGTAG
Organism: Sphingomicrobium sp.; assembly: GCA_036375515.1. Classification (GTDB taxonomy): domain Bacteria; phylum Pseudomonadota; class Alphaproteobacteria; order Sphingomonadales; family Sphingomonadaceae; genus Sphingomicrobium. The sequence continues at coordinate 6,599 of DASURT010000016.1, read as the reverse complement.
GGCGTCGGGATCACGCGATCCTCGACTGAGACCAATGCGCCTTCGGCTTCGAGCAGCTCGACGACCCTCTTGCGCGCATCCTCGCGCGAAAGGCCGATCATTTGTTCCGGGATCAGCCCGTCGCTGGTCTGGACGACGTTCGCCGTGCCATCGAACATGTTGAGCATGTCCGCCGGCTTGATCCCGGCGCGCTTGCCCACCTCGAAGTCGATGAAGTCGTGGCCCGGCGTGATCTTCACGGCGCCCGAGCCGAGCTCCGGATCGGCGTGGTCGTCAGCGACGATCGGGATCAGCCGCCCGGTGATCGGGTGCTTCACGTCTTTGCCGATGAGATTCTTGTAGCGTTTATCGTCGGGGTGAACCGCGACCGCCATGTCGGCGAGCATCGTTTCGGGCCGCGTGGTCGCGACATGAATCGCGCCCGAGCCGTCGGCGAGCGGATATTTCAGATGCCAGAAGTGGCCGTTGAACTCGCGCGTCTCGACCTCGAGGTCGCTGATCGCCGTCTGGAAGCGGGGATCCCAGTTCACTAGCCGCTTGTCGCGGTAAACCAGGCCGCGCTTGTGGAGCTCGACGAACACGTGGGTGACGGCGCGCTGGTAGCACTCGTCCATGGTGAAGCGCTCGTGTGCCCAGTCGCATGAGGCACCGAGGCGGCGCAGCTGGCGGGTGATCGCTCCGCCCGACGTTTCCTTCCAGTCCCAGACGATGTCGAGGAATTTCTCGCGGCCGAGCTCCTGCCGCTTCAGGCCCTGCCCGGCGATGGTGCGCTCGACCACCATCTGCGTCGCGATCCCCGCATGATCCATGCCGACCACCCACAAGGCGTCCTTGCCCAGCATCCGCTCACGCCGGGTGAGGACGTCCTGCAGCGTGTTGTCGAGCGCGTGGCCGATGTGCAGCGAGCCGGTGACGTTGGGCGGCGGCATGACGATCGTCCACGGCGTGGCGTCCGGCCGCTCGGGCCGGAATAGCCCACGCGACTCCCAGTGCGCGTACCAGCGCTCCTCGATTGCTTTCGGGTCGAAAGTCTTGGGAAGCTCGCTCATGCCAAGGCGCGGTTAGCGATGCCGCGCTGCAGCATCAACCGCTAGAGCGGCCGGCCGGTGATGCGCGTGATCTCCCGCTTCACATGCTCGTCGACGATTCCGGGCAGATGTTCGTCGAGCCATTGTTTGAGGATCGGCTTCAGCATCTCGCGGATCATGTCCTCGAGCGGATTGACGAAGGCGGCCGGAGGGACCGTCGCGGCGACCGTCTGAAGCTGCTCCAGCGCGTCGCGGCTGTGGCCCGCCGCATCCTCGGCGAGCAAGGGCGGCCCGAGGTCGGCGGGCGGCGCAAGCGGCTCGTCGAGCTCCAGCACGTCCTCTTCGGCGAATCCCGCGTCCGATTCCTCGGGCGGCTCGTCCCCGACCGTACCGACGGGCGTCACGCCCGTACGCTGCTCCTTCTCCTCCGCGATCACCTTTTTGATCGACGCGAGGATGTCTTCCATCGAGGGTTCGCGGCCGGTCGACTGCATGGCGGCGGACGATAAGCCTATTGAGGCGGCTGAGTCACGCCTGAGGTGGTCGCCGGTTCGGTGAGCGTTGTGCCTGGCACGGTCTGCGGAGTGACCACGGGATTGGGCGGAAGCTCCCGCGGGCTGACGGTGCGCGTCGCGACCGGCGCGTGGCGGGGATCCGTCGCCCAGTCGCTCCAGTTGTTGGCGACGCGGCGGTAATTGCCGAGCGGATCGTAGAGCGGACCTCCGTCGAGCCCGAGGTCCTGCGCCTCCGCCTGCCCCATCGCGTTCAAGAGCTGGAAGCCGGCGACATAGGCGTCGCGCTTGGCGGTCACCAGCGCGACCTGGGAGATCAACAGCTCCTGCTCGGCATTGAGGACTTCGATGATCGTGCGGGTGCCGACGCTCTGTTCGGCGCGATTGCCTTCGAGCGCGAGCTCGTTGGCCTGGACGGCAACGGTGTTCGCCTGGATCGACTTCTGCGCGGCGTCGTAGGCGGCGAAGGCCGAGCGCGTGGTCGAGACGACCGACCGCTCGGTGCCGATGACGGTTTCGAACGCCTGACCCTCCTGCGCTTGCGCCTGGCGGATGCGCGCGGCCGGAAGCCCGCCCTGGAAGATCGGCACCCGGGCGTTGACCCCGAGCGTCGTCTGCGAGCCCGTGCTCGGGAAGCCGGATTCGGCGCCGCCCAGCTCGTTCAAATAGGTTCCGCTGAGCACGCCCGACAGGGTCGGCAGCCGGCCCGCTTCCGCGACCCGGACATCGTAGCCGGCCGCCCGCGCCTGGCGAGTGACCGAGACCAGGTCAGGATTGTCGGCGAGCGCGATCCGCACCGCTTCGTCGTCGGTCGATGGAAGCGGAGGAAGCGGCGGCGGCGGCGCGAGCTGGTCCGCCACCCGCCCCGTGACCCGCCGGTAGTTCGCCTCGCTCGCCGTCAGCTGGCCCTGTGCCGCAGCGAGCTGCGAATAGCCGAGCTGAAGCCTCGCTTCCGACTGCGCGACGTCGGTGCGGGTGAGGTCGCCGATCTCGAACCGGTCGCGCGTCGCCTCGAGGTTGGTCGTCAGCACCTTCACGTTGTTCTGGTTCAGCTCGACGACCGAACGATCGCGGATCACGTCCATGTAGGCCGACACGGCTTCGGTGAAGACGTCGCCTTCGACCGCGCGGAGCGTGGCGCGGCCCGCTTCGACGCGCGTTTCGGCGGCGCGGACCGAGTTTTTCACGCTGCCGCCGTTGAATAAGGGGTAGCTAAGGTCGGCCCCGAGCGAGAGCGTCGGCCCCTTTCCACCGGTGTCGAGAATGCCCTGGCGGCTGAGGTCGCGGTTCACGCCAACGGTGGCGCTGACCTGGGGCCGCCCGGCGGCCTTGGCGATCGCCACGCCGGCATCGGTCGCGCGCAACGTCTCGCGCTGGCCGGTGAGCGTCGGGTTGGTCCGATAGGCGGAAACCAATGCCTCGCGCAGCGTATCGGCGGACGCCGTGCCCGCCATCAGGGCAGCGGTCAGCGATGCGGTCAGAATTCTGCGGTACACTCGCGGCCCCTTAAAAAGTGAAAGCCTTCGGACGGTCGAAGCCTGGCAATGCGGGAACACCGCCATCGGCGAGCGAGCGATAACCGAAGGCGATTCCGGCCTTCCGGCCGACGATCAGCCGGGTGACCCGGCCGTCGATCAGAGCCGCGCCGAGCCGACCGCCGTCGGCAAGTTGGTCGATGATGGCCTCCGGCACTTCCTCGATCGCGCCGTCGATGAGAATCTGCTCGTACGGTGCGCCCTTCTTGTGCCCGGCCGAGAGCGGCCCTTCGACCACCGGAACGCCAAGCTCGCGGGCGTGATCGGCCAGCTCCGCGGAGCTTTCGAGCGCCACGACATCGAGCCCCATGTGCGCGAGCACGGCGGCCGAATAGCCTGTGCCGGCGCCGACCACGAGCGCGCTCTGGCGCGGCTCCGGCTGCATCTGGGTGAGCAGCTGGCCGAGCATCGCCGGCGCCGCGAGGAACCGTCCGGCTCCCATCGCGACGGACCGGTCGGCATAGGCGAGCGGCCGCGACTGCTCCGGCAGGAAGCGCTCGCGCTCGACCGCCGCCATGGCGCCGAGGACGAGCGGATCGGTCACGCCCTGCGGCCGAAGCTGGCTTTCGATCATCGCGGAACGGGCCGCGGCGAAATCGGGAATCGGAGTCTGGACGGTCATAGCTGTTATATGCCGGTAATACACCTGAAGTTCAAGCCTGTCGCGAGCCGGCAGGCGGTCGGGCGCTCTTATCGGCAGCATCGTGTCCCGCCAACCGCCATTGGTCGAAAGTCCGACGACCAGTTCCTACTTGACCCCGGCGGGAAGCTCGCCACAAGGGCGGCTTCGCTCTTCCCGGCCCGATGGCGGAGTGGTTACGCAGAGGACTGCAAATCCTTGCACGCCGGTTCGATTCCGGCTCGGGCCTCCACCACGTTCAGCGGGAAATTGGCGCGGGCCGCGCGGTTATTCGGGCGGGATCTCGCGATGGCGCGCAACACGATCCGAAGCCGGGAGTTCGTCATCGGCGGCCGAAGCGACGGCCCGTTTCCCGCCGATCTTCGAGCGGTAGTTCTCCACCACCGCGCGGCACGTCTTCAGGCTCTCGTTGAGCCTGACGCTGGCTGCCTTGAAATCCGCTTCGCCCAAGTCGTCGTCGTCAGACACGAACATCCCCGGCTTCGATGAATTGACGAATGGTCAAACCATCCCCGGCCTTCCGGGGTTTCGCGATCCGTCGCAGTTCAACCACAAACCAGTGAAAACGCCCTGAAGTGTGCTCACGAAGCAACATCCTCGGCATGGCAGCTGCGCGCGATCGCGGCATCGAGCGCGGACGGGGTGAACGGCTTCAGCAAGATCTCGACGTCCTCGGGGCGATCGCAGATCGCAGTGGCATCGACATATCCGGTGATGATCAGCGCCGGGACCTTCGGGCAGAGCCGGCGCGCCCTGCGCAGGAAATCCGTTCCGGAAAGATGGGGCATCGCATAGTCGGTGATCAGCAGATCGCACTCGCATCCCTGTCGCTCGAGCATGTCCAGCGCGTCCGCCCCGTTCGCCGCCTCAAAGACGGTGTGGCCGAGTTCCCCGAGCACGGCGGCGGTCGTGCTCCGGACCGCCGCATGGTCGTCGACCAGCAGGACCGTCAGCGGCGGCGTCCGCCGCTTGTGCTTCCTCTCCCGCGGAAGAGCTTCGACCGTGGCTTCTCCCGCCGGCGCTCTCGGGAGCCACAGCTCGGCCGTGGTTCCCTCGTCGAGCGCGCTCGCGATTCGAAAGGCTCCGTTCGACTGCTTGGCAAAGCCATAGACCATGCTGAGGCCGAGGCCGCTGCCCTTGCCGACGTCCTTGGTGGTGAAGAACGGCTCCATCACCTTCTCGAGATTTTCGGACGAGATCCCGCTCCCGTGGTCGGCGACGGTCAGCACGACATAATCGCCGCCGCCGAGTTCGGCCGGATCCTCGCCGGCGGCGCTCCGGTTCTCCGCCGAGATCGTGACCGTTCCGCCGCCCGGCATTGCGTCGCGGGCGTTGATGATGAGGTTGACCAGCGCGAGTTCCAGCTGCGCCCGGTCGGCAAATGCGTTCCAGACTCCGCCGTCGACCCGCCAGACGATGTTGACCAACCCGCCGAGCGTATGGACGAGGAGGCCCGATACCGCGTCCTGCAGCGCGCTGACGTCGATCGACTGAGGCTCGAGCGTCTGGCGGCGGGCGAAGGCGAGCAGCCGCTGGACGAGCACGCTGCCCTGTTCGGCGGCTCGCCTAGTCATTCCGAGAACCCGCCGCTGCTCACCGGAGAAGGCGCCGCGCCGCTCCAGCAGGCTGAGGCCGCCGATCACCGCGGCGAGCAGGTTGTTGAAGTCGTGCGCGATTCCGCCGGTCAGCTTGCCGATCGCGTCCATCTTTTGCGCCTGGATCAGCTGATCTTCGAGCGATCGTTGCTCGGAAATGTCGGTCAGGGTTCCCGCGAATTCGACCGGGCGGCCGTCGGCATCCTTCAAGAGCACCGCCTGGTCGAGAAAGTGCCTGTAGGTCCCATCGGCGCATTGCCATCGGTACTCAACCGACGAACGGCCGCTTTTGCGGCGCGCCTCGATCGCGGCCAGCACGCGGATCCGGTCGTCGGGGTGAAGCCGCTCCGCCCAGAGGTTGGGGTGCCTCGCAACCTGGTCCGGGCCGAACCCCGTGATCGCCTTCAGGTCTCCGCTGATGTAGTGCGGGACCCTCGGATGGGCGTCGTGCGGCTCGAGGTAGAGCACCATCGGCAGCGACTGGATGATTGCAGCCTGGCGCTGCTCGAGGCGCCTTAGCTGCTGTTCGGCGCGCAGCCGTTCCGCGTTCGCCCGCAGGTTGGCATCGAGCAGGGCCTGTTCCTGGCGCGCCTTGCGCTCGATCTCCTTCGATTTCTCGAAGAGGTCGACGAACACCGCGACCTTCGAGCGCAGGATGGCGGAGTCGACGGGCTTGAAGACATAATCGACCGCGCCCAGCGAATAGCCGCGAAGAAGGTGCTCCGCCTCCTTGTTGACGGCGGACAGGAAGACGATCGGAATGCGCTTCGTCTGATCGCGGTTGCGGATGATCTGTGCCGTTTCGTAGCCGTCCATCCCGGGCATGAAAACATCGAGGAGGATAACAGCGAACTCGTTCTTCAGCAGATGGCGGAGCGCATCCTCTCCGGAACGGGCAAGGACCAGCTCACCGAGATCCTCGAGGACCGTTCCAAGCGCGACGAGGTTGCGCTCATCGTCGTCGACCAGCAGCACCTTGGCCCGTTCGGCCTTCGGCGGCGCGGCCTCGGACGTCTCGTCCGGGCGATCCGCGACGGGGGTTTCGGTCACCGGCTTGCCCACGACTACTCGGCAGCCTCCAGGGGCGCGAGCGCCGACGCGGCGCCGGCCGCCGCCTGCCGGCCGCGAGTCACCCAAACCCGAACCAGGGCAAGCAGCAATTCGATGTCGACCGGCTTCGCGATATAGTCGGACGCGCCGGCGTCGAGACACTTCCGCCGGTCGCCCTTCATCGCCTTGGCAGTGACCGCGATCAGCGGCAGATCGGCCAGCTCGGGCCGCCCCCTGAT
>DASURT010000015.1:0-5865 GCA_036375515.1 Sphingomicrobium sp. | reverse complement strand
ACCAAGCTCATTGATCGCCTCTTCGGTGATCACGGAGGTGACGATCCGGCCGCCGATGTCGACATGAACCGTGCCGTTCACCGCACCGTGCTCGATCGAGCGGATTCTCCCCGGAATCTGGTTGCGCGCGCTGATCTTCATTGCCTGCCCCGCTTCCGCTGGTTGACTGACGGGCGCCTAGTGTGATGCCGGCCGGTAGTCATAGCACGATGGGCGGCCAGTGAGGATAACAGTCACTGTCTTTGCCGGCGGTGAGGGTAGCCGCATCGGCGGCAACAAGCCGCTGCGGATGCTTGCCGGTCTGACGTTGCTCGACAGGGCGGCCGCCCAGGCGCTGCAATGGTCGAATCGGTTTGCGGTCTCCGTTCGCAGCGAAGCTCAGCTCGGGGGGCGGGGCCTAGTGCCGATCATCGACGATCCCGATGTCGAAGGGCCGCTTGGCGGGTTGATTTCCGCCCTCCGGTTTGCACGCGCGGAACAGGCGGACGCGGTCCTGACGATCCCGGCCGATATGCCGTTTCTGCCTCCCGACCTGGGGGAGCGGCTAAAGGCCGAACTCGCGGGCTGTGAGGCGGCAATCGCGAGCAGCGGCGGGCATCTGCACCCCGTGTGCGGGCTGTGGCGGACGTCCGCGCTTGACCAGATCGCGGGTTATCTCGAGTCGGGCCGGCGCTCGCTCAGGGGCTTCGCCGAGACGATCGGCTTTCGCGTGGTGGAATGGCCCGATCGGCCGATCGACCCGTTCTTCAACATCAACTCGGCGCAGGATCTCGCCGACGCGGAGCGACTGCTCGGCGGCTAGAAATCGAGCACCTTCACCTCCGCGCCCGCGAGGATCGCGGGCGAGTTGGCGCTCTGGCGGACCAGCACATCCGCGTCGGCCAGCACTTTCTGGGCGCTCGAATCCTGAAAATCGAAGAGCGCGACCTCATCGCCGGCCCAGCGGGCGCGGTGGAAGGTTTCGCGCTCGCCGCATTCCCCGATCGGCGCGGCCAGCCTGGCCATGCGCCAGCGCAGCGCCTCGCCCGAGTCTCGTCCGGAAAGCCCCGCGAGCAGCGGCGCGAGCAGCAGCCGGGCGGTCACCAGGGCGGAGGTCGGGTTGCCGGGCAACCCCATCACCAGCGCCTTGCCGGAGCGGCCCAGCCATACCGGCTTGCCGGGCTTGATCGACACTTTCGAGAAAATGAGTTCGAGGCCGACGGGTTCGAACATGGTTTTGGCGAAGTCCTTCTCGCCGACCGACGCTCCACCCGTGACGATGACGATGTCCGCGTTCGCGACGGCCTGCGCTGCGGCGGATCCCATCGTGTCGAGGTCGTCACGAAGCCGGTGCCGGCCGGTGAGGACAGCACCCCATTCGACCGCCACTGCCGCGATGCCGAACGAGACGCTTTCCGGGACTGCGTCCGCCCGTTCGGAAGCCGTCCCCGGCTCGACGAGCTCGTCGCCCGTGCTGAGGATGAAGACACGCGGACGAGCGAAAACCTCGACCTCGGAAACGTTCGCGGCGGCCGCGGCGACGATCGCTCGCTTGTCGAGCAGCCGGCCGGCCGGCAGGAGTTCGTCCCCCTGTTCGAAGTCGCCGCCGCGCCTTCGGACGTGGCGAGCCTTTCCGGGATGTTCCTCGATGATCGCCATGTCGCGATCGCGCCGGACAATTTCCTGGATGATCACGCGGTCGGCTCCGGCGGGCACGGGCGCGCCGGTGAAGATGCGGACGCTTTCGCCGGCGCCCGGGGTGCCGCTCCAGCCTGCGCCCGCGAAGGACTCTCCGACAACCCGCAGACGTGCCGGAAACTCGGCGAGATCGCTCTCCCTCACGGCATAACCGTCCATCGCGGACACGTCGCTGCGAGGGGAGGGGATGCGCGCGACGACCGGCCGCGCCAGGACTCGCCCGGCCGCCGCCTCGAGCGCAACGGTTTCGGTCCCGAACGGCCGTGCGGCGGCGCGCACGCACTCGAGCGCTTCATCGAAGCTGATCATCGTGGTTGCGGCTGTGCCCAGCTGCCGGACTTACCGCCGCTCTTGGAGGTCACCTCAATCCCGCCGATCACCATCGTCCGGTCGATCGCCTTCAACATGTCGAACAGGGTGAGGCAGGCGACGGATACGGCGGTGAGCGCTTCCATCTCCACGCCGGTGACGCCGTTGGTCCGGACCTCGGCCTGAACCCGAAAGCCCGGCAGTCCATCGTCGATGTCGACCCTGACGTCGGCCCTGGTCAGCGGCAAGGGATGGCAGAGCGGGATGAGGTCTGCGGTGCGCTTGGCAGCCATGATGCCGGCGAGTTCCGCCGTCTGAATGACCGACCCTTTGGGTGCCGTTCCGGCGCGAACCTGCTCCAGCGTCTCCCGGCCGCACGAAAGCGAACCTTCCGCGGTCGCGATGCGGGCGGTGGGCTCCTTTCCGGACACGTCGACCATGCGCGCGCGACCCTGATCATCGAGGTGCGTGAGTCCGCTCATGCGCAGAGGCTCCTCAGCCGCGGAATCTGGCCCGCAAGCGAGCAGGGGCGGTAGCGGCTATCGAGCTCGTTGGACAGGACCAGGTCCCATCCATCGCGACACGCACCGGTGGAACCCGGCAGGCAGAAGATGAACGTATCGTCGATCTGCCCGGCGAAAGCGCGCGACTGGAGCGTCGAAAGACCGACCGTGCCGAAGCTCGCTTGGTGGAAAAGCACCGAAAAGCCATCCATCTCGCGCCGGAACATCGGCTTTACCGCCTCGGGCGTGATGTCGCGCGGCGCGAAGCCGGTGCCCCCGGTCGAGATGATCACGTCGACGGAGTCATCCGCGGCCCACGTGCGGACCTGCGCGCGGATGGCCTCGACCTCGTCCTTGACGATGGCCTTGCCAGCGAGCTCGTGCCCGGCGGCGGTCAGTCGCTCCATAAGTAGCGCGCCCGACTTGTCGCTTTGCTCATCACGCGAATCGGAAACGGTGAGCACGGCAATTCGCAAGGGATAGAACGTCAGGGTTTCGTCGATTCCAGCCAAATCTCACTCCCAGCGGCCGCGATCGGCATAATCTACTTCCGTCGGCTCGATCCAGCTGGACCCGCTCGCGCCTTCCTCGCGCTTCCAGAAGACCGCCTCGGTCTTCAGCCGGTCCATCAGGTAATCGGCCGCTTCGAACGCGGCGCGGCGATGAGGAGCCGCGGCTGCAGCGAACACGATCGGTTCACCGGGCAGTATTTCGCCGCGGCGATGCACGATGTGGACGTGGCTGACGGCAAACCGCCGCAGAGCGTCGGCGGCGATGTCTTCGAGCGATCGGGCGGTCAGGCGCGGATGGTGCTCCAGGACGAGTGTTTCCAGGGGCCCGCCGGCTTTCGTGACATCTCGGGCAAGGCCGACGAAGCTGACGATGGCGCCGTTCCCGGCTGCACGGCGCGTCAGTTCGGCAAGTTCCCACGCCGGATCGAACGGATCAGGGGCGAGGCGCGCCGCGATCGGCATTCAGCCGCCGGATACCGGAGCGAGAAGCTCGATCGTCTCGCCCGGCGCGACGACGTGGCTGTCCGGCACGATGGTGTCGCTCACGCAGGCAAGCACGCGCCTGTTCGCGAGCGGCTCGGCGGCTTGCGGGCATTCGGCGGCCAGGTGCGCGCGAAGCTCGGCTACGGTGCAGGGCGCGTCGATGCCGACGTCCCTTTCCGGGCCCAGGACATCGGCCAGTTTGCCGTAGGATCGAACCTTCACTTCGTCACCTTGCCGTTGCGAGCAGTGTACGGCGCTGCGGTTTCGGCCCGGCCGCGCCCGGCGTCAACACTGGCGTAAATGTCCGAAAGCCCCGGCCAAGGCGTTTGCGGCCGGGGCTTTCGCACTCATGGTCCGCCGGAAGGGGATCGCGACGGGCCGAGATGATCCGAGCCTCGATCGGCTGGGGAGCGTGCCGGCTCGCATCTCTCGCCTTGTTTATGCCGCAGGGCCGCCGGAACCGGCGATGATCCAGATCATTCTTGAGCCTGGCGGTTTGGGCGCGGGTCCGTGGAGGCGGTTTCCCAGGTCGGCCGTTGCCAATTCAAAATATCCAATTCGGACAAAAGCTTAAAGGCTCTCACACGGTCTCGGATCCAGAGGCGGCGAGTGACTCCCGGAGCCGCCTCGTCGCCCAGAATCCGCCCTCGCGAGCTTCGGCGCCGCGTCGTCCTTCCCGCGCGGATGCGAGCGGGAGCCGGATGGAGCGACGCCTGCATCCTCAACATCTCGTCGCGCGGATTGCAGATCCAGGCGAGCCGCTGCGCGCCCAAGGGGAGCAATGTCGAGCTCTGGCGCGGCGACCAGGTCATCACGGCCCGCGTCGTCTGGCGATGCGGTGCCAGGGCCGGATTGCAGACCGAAGAGCGGATTCCGGTCGAGGAGATCCTCAGCCTCGGCCAATCGCCGGCATTGCAGCTGACCGCCGGCAGGCAGCTCGACGTCGAGCGCCGAGTCCGGATGCGAGCGCATGATGACAGCCGGCTGTGCGGAAGGGCGATCGAGTTCCTGAGCGTCGCGGTGATCGCCGCGACGCTCTCGAGCGGCATGTTCCTGATGGTCCTGGAGGCGCTCGCCCGCCCGCTCGCCGCCGTGCGGGCCGCGTTCAACGGCTGACGTTCAGGCGTTGGCTTCGGCCGCGGCGAGATAAAGCATGAACTCGTCGCAACCGCCGACGCGCTCCCCGCCGATGAAAATCTGGGGCGGCCGGGCTCCGTCGTGCTTGGCGGTGAAGGCATCGGCCTCGATCCGCGTTGCGAGGACATGCTCGTCGATCTCGAAGCCGCCTTGTTCCAGCATGTGCCGGGCCAGCGCCCCGTCGGGGCAGACGTAATCGGGGAGCACCAATCGGTACAGAATTGCTTTACGCGCGGGCATCGAACTCGTCCCTTCTGGACCGTGGCGAATGCGGCGCCTCCCACAAAAGTTGCTTCTCTCGCGACGGAGCACGGCTATTGGCGGACGAGCCGAAAGCCGGGAGGGAAAGTGAACCCGCTCTACGTTGAGATGAAGACCAGCGTGTTCGAGCGCATGTCGGCGCTCGCCGCGAGGCACGGAGCCGTGAACCTGGGCCAGGGATTCCCCGATTTCGGCTGGCCCGACGAGATCCTCGACGCCGCCGCCCGGGCGCTGAAGACGGGGTCGAACCAATATCCGCCGTCGCGAGGGCTGCCCCGGCTTCGCGAGGCGGTTGCGGACCATTACAACCGGCACCACGGCCTCCGGCTGACGGCGGAGCAAGTCTGCGTGACGAGCGGCGCGACGGAAGCGCTGGGCTCGGCCATCCTCGCGACGGTCGAGCCTGGCGACGACGTGATCATCTTCACTCCGGCCTATGACAGCTATGGGCCGATGATCCGCAGGGCGGGTGGAACGCCGCACGAAGTCGCGCTCCAGCCGCCGGAGTGGCACATCGAGCGAGAGGCGCTCGAGGCCGCGATCGGGCCGAAGACCCGGGCGATCCTGTTCAACAACCCGCACAATCCGGCCGGGCGGCTGTTCGACGCCGGCGATCTCGAGACCATCGCCGCGATCGCGCGCGACCACGACCTGATCGTGATCAGCGACGAGGTGTGGGAGCACGTGCTGCTCGACGGCCAGAGCTTCATCCCGGTCGCCACGCTGCCGGGAATGGCCGAGCGAACGATCAAGATCGGCTCGGCGGGCAAGATCTTTTCTCTGACCGGCTGGAAGGTCGGCTGGATGGTTGCCGCGCCCGAGCTCGCGGGAGTGGTCGCGCGCGCCCACCAGTTCCTGACCTTTTCGACCGCGCCGAACCTGCAGGCGGCGGTTGCCCATGGCCTCGTCGAAGGCGATGCGTGGGTCGAGCCGATGCGACGGCGCTTCGCCCGCGCCCGCGACCGGATGACGGCCGGACTGCG
>DASURT010000014.1:0-6227 GCA_036375515.1 Sphingomicrobium sp. | reverse complement strand
AGGATGCGCCAGCCGTCGCGAACGGTCGAAAGCTTGGACTCCGATCCTTCGGGACGCGCCGCATAAGCCGTCTCGACCTCGCCGACGGGCATCCGGAGCTCGAGCGCGTGGACGCTGATCTCGGTCTCGATCTCGAATCCCGAGGAAAGCACCGGAAAGCTTTTCACGAAGCGGCGCGAGAAGACGCGATAGCCGGAGAAAATGTCGGTGAAGCTGCGCCCGAACAGGCCGGCGAGGAGGCTCGTGAACAGCTTGTTCCCGACGACATGTCCGCCGCGATACGCGTGCTTCTCCTCGTGGCGGCGGGTCCCGACGACCATGTCGAGCTGCTCGATCAGCAGGAGGTCGACCATCGCGGGAGCGGAGCCGGCGTCATAGGTGAGGTCGCCGTCGGCCATGACGTACACGTCGGCGTCGATATCCGCGAACATCCGCCGGACGACGTGGCCCTTGCCCTGCTGCCGCTCGGTCCGGACGACGGCGCCCGCGGCTGCGGCGATCTCGCGCGTCCGGTCGCGGCTATTGTTGTCGTAAACGTAGATCGCCGCCGTCGGCAGCGCCGCACGGAAGCCGGCGATCGTCGCCCCGATCGCCGCCCCCTCATTGTAGCAGGGAAGGAGCACGGCGATGCGCGGTTGAGCGTTACTGGCCAAATTTCCCCCTCCGAAAAGAGACTGCGGGCTATAGAGGCGATCGATCCCGCACGGCTAGGCGGATTTTGCCCGGTCGGTCGTGACGTGCAACAGTCGGAAATCGTTTGACGCGCCGCTCAGGCTCCACGCCTCGCCCGGCGGAATGACGAAAGCGTCGGCAGGTCCGAGATCGAAGCCGTCCCTAAAGCCGAGTTGTGCCGATCCCGCGAGAACGAAACCGAACACCAGCTCGCCTTCGTGCGGCGGAAGTCTGACGCCGCCCCGAACGGTGCGTGCTTCGGCAAGTCCGCCGGCGGCATCGCCAACGCCGGTTTCCTGCGCTTCTCCGTCGTGGAAGCCCGTCCACTCCGTTTCCGCAGCGATGTGACGCAGAAACCGCTGCCCGCCAAAGATCCGCGCCAAATTCAATCCATTCGGCAGCCTCAGCTCGTGATCGGCGCAGGTCTCATGCAGGGCCGGACAGCTGATCTCTATTACCTCGAGGCCGGGCGAGCTTTCCAGGACGCGATGACGGATTTCGGGCGGCTGCAGCACCAGGTCGCCCGCATTCATCACGAACGGTTCGCCCTGGTCCTCATAAACCACGCGGACCCAGCCGCTGCGTACGTAAATGATCTGAAAGGCCACGCGGTGGAAATGCACCCAGTCAGCGACCGGTCCGCCCTGAGCGATGGTGATGTGCGAAGCGATGTACCGCCCGCCAAGTCGGCTCGGGATCAGGTCGCGGTAGAGCATCCCGGCGCGACCTTCGCCGACGGGGATTTCCCCGCGCGTCAGGACAAATTCGGGCCGAAATGACGGAAGCGCGGCACTGGGGCCGGCAGCCGCGGGCCGGGTCGTCAGGCGGACCTTCCTCGCCCCGTTGGCCAGGACCGCCGTGTGCGGATTGTCCGCCGGATAGATCAAATCGAGCAAGAAGCCGTCGCCACGCCACCGTTCGATAGCCGCGTTGAGGTCGGAGCAGACGATCTCGATGGGGCTCAAGCCTTCTTGGTGACCTTCTTGGTGGCCTTCTTCGCCGGCGCTTTTCTGGCGGTCGGCTTGGCTTCGGCCTTCGCCTGCGCGGGCTTAGACCCCACCGCAGCTTTCAGCGGCTTGGCCGGCTTCGGCTTTCCGGGGGATTTCTCCACGGGCCCCTTCGCCGGCTCCTCGGGCTGCGGCTTTTCGCCGGCTTTCGCTTTGGGCTTCGCCGCCTTCTTCGCCTTGACCGGCTTGGCTTCGCCGAGGTCGTGGCCGCAGCCGGGACCATGGACATGGCCTTCCTCGCTCTCGAGGTCGGCCTCGAGCTGGGCCCGCGTCGCCTTGCGCTCGCTGATCTCCGCCTTTGAGAACAGGAAGTCGACGACCTTGTCCTCGTACAGCGGGGCGCGCAGCTGGGCGGCCGCCATCGGCTCCTGCTGGATGTAGCGGATGAACGCCTCGCGGTCCTTCGCCTGATATTGCGAGGCCGCCTGGGCGATCAGGCGGTTCATCTCCTGGTCGCTGATCTGGACTCCGTTCGCCGCGCCGATCTCGGACAGAAGCAGGCCGAGGCGCACCCGGCGCTCGGCGATATGCTTGTACTCGGGCGCGTCCTTCTCGATTTCGGCGAGCGCGGCCTTCGGATCGGGCTCGTGGCTCGCTTCGTGGCGGAGCTGATTGAGGATGTTCTGGTACTCGGCCTCGATCATCGATTCAGGAACCACGAAGTCGTGCCGCCCAGCGAGCACGTCGAGCAGCTGGCGCTTCATGTGGGTCCGGACGAGGCCGTTCAGCTCCTGGGCCTGCTGGTCGCCGATCACCTTGCGCAGCTGCTCCAGGCTCTGCAGCCCGAGCGACTTGGCGAACGCGTCATCGATCTTGTTCTCGCCGGCGGTCCTCACGGCCTTGACGGTCACCGCGAAAACCGCGGGTTTTCCCTTGAGGTCCGCGACCGGATAATCGTCGGGGAAGGTGACCTTCACGTCGCGGCCGTCGCCGGCTTTCGCTCCGACGAGCTGCTCCTCGAAGCCCGGGATCAGCCGCCCCGAGCCAAGCTCGACCGACATGTCCTCGCCCTTGCCGCCCTCGAACTCCTTGCCGCCGACGGTTCCGACGAAGTCGATCACGGCGAGGTCGCCCGTTTCCGCGGCGTGCTTCCTGGGGGCATCGACCCATCGCTTGGACTGGCTCGCCAGCTGCCGGACCTGTTCGTCGACCGCGGCTTCGTCCACGTCCATCGTCAGCCGCTCGAGCTTCAGATCGTCGATCTTCGGCGCCGGCACATCGGGAAGCGCCTCGAGGCTGACGCGGACTTCGGCGTCCTTGCCGGGCTCATACTGGGCGTCGAGCTCCACCTGCGGCTGGAGCGCCGGGCGGACTTTCTGCTCCTGCAGCAGCTGCTGGACGCCGTCCTGGACCGCGCCCTCCAGCGCATCGCGGCGAAGCGCATCGCCATGCATCTTGCGGATGAGGTTCGGCGGCACCTTGCCGGGACGAAAGCCGGGCATGCGCACCTGCGGCGCGATGCGCTTCACTTCCTGGTCGAGCCGTGCCTCGATGTCCTCGGCCGGAATGGTGAGCATGAAGGCGCGCTTCAGGCCCTCGTTTTGCGTCTCAACAGTCTTGATGGTCACGTGTTTGGCGTCCCGATGAAATCTTGTGCCGAAAGGCGGGCGGTTGGTGCGCGCGGAGGGACTCGAACCCCCACATCCTCAAGATACTGGAACCTAAATCCAGCGCGTCTACCAGTTCCGCCACGCGCGCGCGGCCGCGAAAGGAACGCGGCTATAGCAAGGATGGGCCGTGGGGCAAGGCGCAGCAACCGCGCCGGGCCCCATTCGTTCAGCCCTTCATGATCATGCAGCAACCCCCGCCCGAACCCGCGCAGCCGGAACCGCCTCCGCCGGAACGCCCGGCCCCCGCGCCTCCGGGACCGCCATCGCGTCCGCCGCCGGAAACCCCGCCGGCCGGTCCCGACATCGATGTTCCGACACCGATGCCTTCTCCAGGCCAGCCTCAGCCCGCTCCGGGACCGATCTCGCCGACCGGCTGACGGATTATCCCTGGCCCTGTCCGCGCAGCCTTGCCGATGCGACGATCGATTCGAAGTCGGGCAGGAGCGCTCCGTAATAATGCGAGCGCGCCGCATCCATCAGGATCAGGTAAAGCCGTCCGTTGATGACGGCGCCGACGGCGCGGCCCTTGCGCCACACCTCATCGCCGTCGAGATGCTCATAGTCGAACTGGAATCCGCCCGTGCCGAGGAACGGCCGCGGCTGGATCGACAGGGTTCGGAAATCGACCGCCCCGCCCCTCACGCGGAAAAAGCTCTCGATCATGGCCGCGATCTCCGGCGGGGTCATGTTCGAACGGAACTTCGGAACCTGTTGAGAGGCCGTGCGCCGCTGGTAAACGAGATAACGGTCGTTTTTCAGCCCGCTGACGAAGCTGATCGCATCGAGATAGGGGCCGTTCAGGGTCCAGTCCTCGACCACCCTGATGTCGGTGAAGAGCGCGGCGCGCTGCCGGTTATAGGGTCGCGGCGGAACGACCGAGAGGCTGCCGTCGCCGACATTCACGCGCCGTACGCTCACCGGCGCGTAGCTGCCGTAGCCATAGCCCTCGCCCAGCGTCGTGCAGGCGGACAGCGCCAAGGCGGCGGCAATCAGGGCGGGCCTCAACAGTCTCTTCATCGTCGACAATCCCATCAGCCGACCATCTGGCGCACCCAGGCCGCGTCGGGCGCGTCGGGCTTCATCAAGAGGTATCGCGCGAAGGCGGCCTTCGCCTCGCCGGGGCGGCCGGCCTTGAGCAGCGAGATGCCGTGCCAGCGGAACGCGTCGGCCGGAGCGTCCGGATAGAGGACCGCGGCGGCGTAGCTCTGCGCGGCGCGCGCCTCGTCGCCGGTCCGGTTGCGAAGCCGCCAGATCTCGCCCTCGTAGAAGCGGAGCAGCCCGTTCCAGCCGTCCTGTGCCAGCGTCTGGATCAAATATTGGCTCGCTCCGGGATCGTTGAGCTTGACCTGGTCGTCGAGAAGCATCGGCCGGATCGCGCCGATCCGCGCAAGATATCGCGCGCGGCCATTGTCGTACGGCCGGCCCGGAACGGTGACTTCGGCAGCCGAGAGCCTGAGGTCCGCCAGGCGCGAATCCGGCGACGGGTGCGTATCGAACAGCGAGCCGCGGCGGCGATGCTTGCGCCGGTAGCGCGCGCTGGCATTCTCTTCGCCGATCAGCTGCTCCCAGACATTGGCCATCTCGACCGGAGGATAACCCGCCTCGGCGACGAGCTTGACGCCCATTGCGTCCGCCTCGGCCTCCATTGCCCGGCTGTACTGGAACAAGGAGAGGATCGCGCCGAGCTGGGCGAGCTGGACGTAATCGCCGAGATAGACGCCGCCCGCCGCCCCGCCCACGCCCGCGAGCATCGAGCCGAACGCAAGGATATCCGTCTTGCGCCGGGTATCGCGCCAGCTCCGGATCATGTGCCGGCGCAGGAAGTGCCCGGATTCGTGCGCGATCACCCCGGCGAGTTGGGCTTCGTTGCGCATGCGCAGGAGCAGGCCCGAGAACACGACCGCGAAGCCGCTCGGGAACATGATCGCGTTGAAGTCCGGAATCTTCGCCAGATAGATTCGAAAATCCTTCGCGGGCGGCCCGCCGACCTTGCCGATGAGGTCCCTGAGATATCCCGTGAGCCGCGGATCGTTCATCAACAGGTTGGACCCCGAGATTTCCTCTTCGGCCCGCTCCATCAACTGCCAGATGCCCTGCTCGTCCCTGTCGGTCGGCTTGAACCCCGGCCCGACCAGCGGGACCATGTCCTGCGGGCGTATGCGCGCCTCCGCGACGCCGGTCGTGAGCGATGCGGCGGCAACGCCCCCGCCGATTAGCAGCGAGCGGCGGCTGATCGAGGCGCGGCGCATGCACATCAGCGATTCTCCGCTGGGCGCCGGACTGCCTGACCCGGCTTCATCCGCCCGAGGAGCCGTTCGACCATCTGTTCGGCGCCTTGCGGAGTGCGCAGCTCGCCGAACTTGATTCCGGGAACCTGGCTGCTCGCCAGGACGACGTTGAACCAGACGACTTCGCCGGTCTTCAAATCGACCAGCGACGCATAGTCGAGCTGCGTCGCGCCGCCGACGTTCGGAGCGCAGAAACCGACGATGCAGCCCGCGGCTCCGAGCACTCCGAGCACGACCCGCCCGGTCGAGGCGACCTGGTCCTCGGCGTGAAGGAACAGCGCATAGTCATAGCCCGACTTCTGTCCGAGCCGCACGGCATCCTCGCCGAGCGTCCAGTCGAGTCCCTTGCCGCGCTTGGTCGGCAGGGAGTCGCCCAGATATTTGTGCAGGACGATCGACTGGGCCACGGCGAAATTGAGGCGCTCCATGTCGGCCAGTTCCTGCGCGGTCACGCCCGGAACCTCGTTCCGATGTTCGACGACCAGAAGCCTTCCGCCGCGCGTCGCCTGTTGCGCCCGAAGCGCCGCGACGACGCTTGTGCGCGCCTGCTCGGTCCAGTCGGCCCGCGGCTCGACCAGTCCGCCCGTGGTCAGCGAGCCGACCGTGACATCCGGCCGAAGCACGAGCAATTTGTAATCGCCCCGCGGCGG
>DASURT010000013.1:0-5852 GCA_036375515.1 Sphingomicrobium sp. | reverse complement strand
AGGGCGGCCATGGTCAGCAGGATGACCAGGGTCATTGCGCCCAGCACGACCAGGCTGGCCGTGAGGCCGTCGGCACGGGCGTTCAGCAGCATGACCGAGGCGATCGAGCCGGGACCGGCGATCATCGGGATCGCCATCGGGAAAACGCTGATGTCCTCGGCCTCGGGCGTGCCCTCGAGCTCCCTGGCCCGCTCCTCGCGGCGCTCTGTCCGGCGCTCGAACACCATGTCCAGCGCGATCATGAACAGCATGATGCCGCCCGCCAGGCGGAAAGCTGAAAGCGAGATGCCGAGCTTGTCGAGGAGGGGCTCGCCGAGCAAAGCAAAGAAGACAAGGATGCACCAGGCGACGGCGGCCGAGCGGATCGCCATGCTGCGGCGGTGAGCGGCGCTCGCGCCCTTGGTCAGCGAGGCGAAGATCGGCGCGCAGCCCGGCGGGTCGATGATCACCAGGAAGGTGACCAACGCCGATCCGAACAGCTCGATCACAGGCCCTCCGGTTCCGTAAGGTCGGAGCGGCGGTGGGCGGCGAGCAAGGTATTGCGCATCAGCATGGCGATGGTCATCGGCCCGACCCCGCCCGGGACCGGAGTGATCGCCGCCGCGACCTCGGCCGCCTCGGGGAACGCCACGTCGCCGACGAGCCGCCCCTTGCCGTCGTCGGTCGGCACGCGATTGATGCCCACGTCGATTATTGTCGCCCCCGGCTTGATCCAGTCGCCGCGGATCATTTCCGGCCGCCCGACGGCGGCGACGACAATGTCGGCGCGCCGGACGACGCCGGGGAGGTCGCGGGTCTTTGAGTGGGCGACCGTCACCGTCGCGCTTTCGGCGATCAGGAGCTGCGCCATGGGCTTGCCGACAATGTTCGAGCGCCCGATGACCACGGCGTCCAGGCCGGCGATGCTGCCGAGCTCCTGCTTCAGCAGGTAGAGGCACCCGAAGGGCGTGCACGGGACGAGCGAGGGGAGGCCGATCGAAAGCCTGCCCACGTTCACCGGATGAAACCCGTCGACGTCCTTCGACGGCTCGATGGTCTCGATCACCCGGCCGGCGTCGATCTGCGCGGGAAGCGGCAGCTGGACGAGGATCCCGTCGACGCGGTCGTCGGCATTGAGGCCGCCGACGACGCTCAGGAGCTCGTCTTCGGAGACGGTGTCGGGAAGATTGCACGCGAAGCTGGTCATGCCGGCCTCGGCCGTGGCGCGGTTCTTCGAACGGACATAGACCGCGCTCGCCGGATTCTCGCCGACCAGCACCGTCGCCAGGCCGGGTGCTCGGCCGACGCGCCGTTCGAACTCGCGAACCCGCTCAGCGACGCGCTGACGGATTTCCGCGGCGGCCGCTTTTCCGTCGATCCGTTTCGCTGTCATCCGCCGTAATAATATGAGGCGACCACGCCCGCGAGCAGCTTCTTGATCACCTGGATGAGGATCAGGATCACGAGCGGCGAGAAGTCGATCCCGCCGAAATCGGGCAGCATCCGGCGGATCGGCCGATAGAGCGGAGCCGTGATCCGGTCGAGCGCAAGGACGAACGCGCGCACGCCACCCGAACTCGTGTTGAGCACGTTGAACGCCAGCAGCCAGCTGAGGATGACCTGGACGATGATGATCCAGGTCAGAACCGTGAGCAGAAGGTCGGCTATTCCGTAGAGCGCTTGAACCATGAAGCCCGCTTAGCCGCGCGGATTGCCGGTAGCAATCAGTGGCTCATGGCGCGAATCGCTCGGGCTGGGCGTCGGCGAGAACGATCGAGAAATCCTCTTCGACGTCGGTCCATTCGGCGACCGGAGTCCAGCCGCCCGCCAGGAGCAGCAGACGCGCGCCGCGCGCTTCGTACTTGTGGCTGTTCTCGGTGTGGATCGAGGAACCGCTGGGAAAACGGAAGCGGTTGCCGTCGATCGAGAATTCGACGTCGCGCGTTGCGACGAGGTGCATTTCGATGCGCGACAGGATGTCGTTCCAGCGCGCCTCGTGCACGAAGGCGTCGATGGGGATGTCGCCGTCGAGCTCGCGGTTGATCCGCTCGAGCAGGTTGAGGTTGAACCTGGCCGTCACGCCTTCGGACTCGTCGTAGGCGCCGAGCAATCGCTCAACGGGTTTCACCCGGTCCATTCCGATCAGCAGCCGGGCACCGACGCCGAGCAAGGATCGGAAGTGCCGAAGCAGGTCGGTCGCGCTCCGCGGCACGAAATTGCCGATCGTCGATCCCGGGAAGAAGCCGAGCCGGGGCAGCGCATCGATTCCCCCCGGCAGGCTGAACGGCCGGGCGAAATCGGCGATGACCGGGATGACCTCGACCGAGGGAAATCGCTGCTGGAGCGCGGCGGCGCTCCCGTTCAGATAGTCGCCGGAAATATCGACCGGCACATAGGTGAGCGGCGCGATGGCCTCGAGCAGGATCGGGGTCTTGGCCGCCGAACCGGCGCCGAATTCGACGACTGCGGATCCCGTTGGAATGCGATCGGCGATCTCGGCAATGACCGATTTGAGCAGCGCGGTTTCGGTCCGCGTCGGATAATAGGACGGCAGCCGCGTGATGGCGTCGAACAGCTCGGACCCGCGGCGGTCGTAGAGCCATCGCGCGGGGACCGCCGGGATCGGCGCCGACAGCCCGGCGAGGACATCGTCGCGAAAGGCCCTCGTTTGCGCATCAAGCGTCGCGAGCAAGACGCACCCCCGTGAACTGCCAGCGCGCATTGGACGGGAAGAAATTGCGGTAGGAGGCGCGGCTGTGGCCGCGCGGAGTGGCGCAGCTTGCGCCTTTCAGGACCAGCTGGCCGCTCATGAACTTGCCATTATACTCCCCGACGGCACCCTCTGCCGGAGCGAAGCCCGGGTAGGGCGTAAAGGCGCTCCGGGTCCATTCCCACACGTCGCCGAACATGCCTCCACCGGGCCACGGGACGACCGCCCCGGCCGAGTCCAGCTGGTTGCCGAGATTGGGGTCCGCCGAGGCGGCGAAGCTCTCCCATTCGGCCTCGGTCGGAAGCCGCGCTCCCGCCCAGCGCGCGAAGGCGTCGGCCTCGTAATGGCTGACGTGGGCGACCGGCGCGGTCCAGTCGATCTCGCGCCGCCCGCCGAGTGTGAACTCGGTTCCATCCTCGCGCCAGTAGAGCGGCGCGGCGATGCCCTCACGCCGCACCCAGTCCCAGCCGTCCGACAGCCACAAGGTCGGCGTGCGATAGCCGCCGTCGTCGATGAACTCGCGCCAATCCTGGTTGCCGACGCGGCGATTGGCGATTTCGTGCGGCGAGAGAATCACGCGGTGGCGCGGACGCTCGCTGTCGAACGCAAAGCCGTCCTCCGACGCGCCGATCTCGACGACGCCGTCCTGCCCGCGAATCCACTCGTCATTGCGACCCCGGACTTGATCCGGGGGAAGCAATCCAGCGTCAACCTCCCTGGATTGCTTCGTCGCCTTCGGCTCCTCGCAATGACGACCGTAAGCCGGCTCGAGCGGATTCTCGGCGAGGGTCGCGAGAATGTCGGTGAGGAGTAGCTCCTGGTGCTGCTGCTCGTGATTGATCCCGAGCTCGACGAGGTCGAGCGCACTTCGAGGGAGCGAGGGCAGCGCGCGCTCCAGCGCCTCGTCGACGTGCGCGCGGTAGGCGCGGACATCGTCCAGCGACGGGCGGCTCAGCATCCCGCGTTTCGGCCGCGCGTGGCGCGGTCCTTCGCCTTCGTAATAGCTGTTGAAGAGGAACGCCCAGCGCTCGTCGAACGGCCGGTAATCGGGCGCATGGTCGCGCAGCACGAATGCTTCGAAGAACCAGCTCGTATGCGCGAGGTGCCACTTGGCCGGCGAAGCGTCGGGGAAGGGCTGGATCGTCGCGTCGGCGTCGGACAGCGGCGCGGCGAGATCGAGCGTCAGCTTGCGGGTGGCGGACAGCCTCTCGCGCAACCTGGTCGGCACGGTTTCGAGATCCGCCCTGGCCATGGCCGTCCCTCTGCCACGAAACCGGCGCCGCGTACAGGCAACAGTTCGCTAAATGTTCTTTTTATGCGGTCAAGCGCCCCGGGTCGCGCCCGGCTGCCAGAGCACGTCGCCGCCTTCGCCCGCCGCGATCGTCCGCGCGAGCACGAACAGATGGTCGGACAGGCGATTGAGGTAGATCCTCGCGAGGGGATTGAGCGGTACGTGTCGCGAGGCCGCGACGGTGCTGCGCTCGGCGCGGCGGACGATGGCGCGGGCGAGATGGAGGGGGGCCGCGCCCGCGGCGCCTCCGGGGAGGATGAAGCTCCTCAAGGGCTCCAGATGCTCGTTCATCCGGTCGATCTCGCGCTCCAGCCGGTCGATCTGCGGCTGGATTACGCGCAAGCTCATTTCGTTCGGCGTGAAATCCTCGGCCGGGGTGGCGATGTCGGCGCCGAGGTCGAACAGCTCGTTCTGGACGGCGGCAAGCATCGCGCGGGCCTCTTCGTCCACGATATCGAGCAGCGCGACGCCGATCGCGCTATTGGCCTCGTCGACGTCGCCGATCGCCAGGGCGAGCGGATGCTCCTTGGCGATGCGGGAGCCGTTGGCGAGCCCCATCTCGCCGTTGTCGCCGGTGCGCGTGTAGATTTTGTTGAGCTTGACCAAGCGGCGGCCGCCTTACTGGCTCGACGAGCCCGCCACGATGAAAATCAGGACCACGAGCACGATGGCGAGTCCCTGGAAGAGGACTCGCCGGCGCATCCATTTTTGCGATTCCTCGCCGGTCAGGTCCTTGCCCGAGGCCATTCCTATCACCCCGCGGACCAGGACGTAGGCCGTAGCCGCCATCGCGAGCATGAGCAGGATCAGCAGGGGAATGCGCATGGCGTGTCTTTAGGCATCCGCGAAGGCGAAACCAAGGGGAAGCTTCCCCTCGAGCAGATCCGCCGCGAGTGCCCGGCCATCCATGCCCTCCTCGCGCATCGCGGCAAGCGTCGGCGCGAGATCGCGCTTGGCAAGGCGCCGCCCGTCGGCATGGGTGACGAGCGCATGATGGAGATAGGCCGGCTCAGGCAGCGTCAGCAGCTTCTGGAGCAGTCGCTGGATCGGCGTCGACGGCCGCAGATCCGCGCCGCGCACGACCATCGTCACGCCGGTCGCCGCGTCGTCGACCGCGCAGGCGAGGTGGTAGGCCGCGGGGGCATCCTTGCGCGCCAGGATCACGTCGTCGAAGTCCGCCGGACCGGTCGGGAAGGTGCGGCCCTCGGCCTCGGTCCACGACGGAAAGCCCGCGATCCGCAGCGCGTTGACACAATCGAGCCGCCAGCAATGCGGCATCGAGGCCCGCCGTCCGGGGTCGTCTGGCAGCGTGCGGCAGGTGCCCGGATAATGCGCGCCCGAGGGTCCGTGCGGAGCCTCCAGCGCGGCGGCGATGTCGGCGCGCGTGCAGAAGCAGGCATAGACGAGGCCGAGATCCTTCAGTCGATCGAGCGCATCGCCATAGGCGTGGCTGCGTTGCGACTGGACGAGAACGGGCTCGTCCCAGTCAAGGCCGAGCCACTCCATGTCCTCGCAAATCCCGTCGACGAACTCGGTCCGGCTGCGGGTTGGGTCGAGATCCTCGATCCGCAGCAGGAATTTTCCGCCGCTTTCCTTCGCTCCGACGTGACCCAGGACCGCGCTGTAGGCGTGTCCCAGGTGCAACCGCCCGGTCGGAGAAGGCCCAAAGCGACTAATGTTCACCTGTCCGCCCCTCTTGACGCAGAGTCTGCAATCCCCGATTCACCGACATGTCACGCCGGGTTGGCATCCGGCGGGCAACAAGGGAAGACGGGCCGGGGCCCTCTCCTCCTTGCGTGCGACGAGGCCGGGGAGCTGGAGTTCGGACCGACCGAACGAAAGGCTGTGCTGGCTTCGCATGTATCATCCCGA
>DASURT010000012.1:0-8910 GCA_036375515.1 Sphingomicrobium sp. | reverse complement strand
AACACCATCGGGCAGCGCATCTGCCCGCCGGACATGTAATTGGTCTTCGCGGCCGAATTGACGATGTGGTCGATCGCCTGCATGGCGAAGTTGAAGGTCATGAACTCGACGATCGGGCGAAGCCCGCCCATCGCCGCGCCCGTGCCCACGCCCGCGAACCCATATTCGGTGATCGGAGTATCGACCACGCGCCTCGGCCCGAACTCGTCGAGCAGCCCCTGCGTGACCTTGTAGGCGCCCTGGTACTCGGCGACCTCCTCGCCGATCACGAACACGCGTTCGTCCTTGCGCATCTCCTCGGCCATCGCGTCGCGCAGCGCCTCGCGAACGGTCATGGTGACCAGCGGCGTGCCCTCGGGCATCTCGGGTTCGTCGCGGGTCACAGCGACGTCGGCGACAAGGTCACGCGCCGCGGTCTCGAACACATGCGGCGTAGGTGTCGCCTCGTGCTCCTGGGATTCCGGCGCGGGAATGGCCGGCTCGGCCTTCATCGCCGGCTTGGGTCGGGTTTCGGCCGATGGAGTGGCCTCGCTCACCTGCTCGCCATCGCCGGCGAGAAGCGCGATCGGCTGCCCGACCTTCACGCCGTCCGTGCCTTCCGGGACGAGGATCTTGGCGATCTTGCCCTCGTCGACCGCCTCGAACTCCATCGTCGCCTTGTCGGTCTCGATCTCGGCAAGGATGTCGCCCGACTTCACCTCGTCGCCCTCCTTGACCAGCCACTTGGCGAGGGTCCCCTCCTCCATCGTCGGGGACAGCGCGGGCATCTTCAGTTCGACCGGCATCAGTAAGTCCCCACCAGAACGTCGGTGTAGAGCTCCTTGGGCTCGGGCTCGGGCGCGTCTTCGGCGAACTTGGCGGCCTCGACCACGATGTTCTTGATCTCCTTGTCGATGGCCTTCAGCTCCTCCTCCTTGACACCGAGCTTTTCCAGCTCCTTCGCGGCGAGGTCGATCGGGTCGCTATTCTCGCGCACGTCCTGCACCTCCTCTCGAGTCCGGTAACGAGCCGGATCGGACATCGAGTGCCCGCGATAGCGGTAAGTCAGGAATTCGATGATGATCGGGCCCTTGCCGCCGCGCGTCCATTCGAGCGCGACCTCGGCCGCGCCGCGGACCGCGAGCACGTCCATGCCGTCGACTTGCAGGCCGGGAATGCGGAAGCTCTCGCCCTTCCGGTAAAGCAAGGGTTCCGAATGCGAGCGATTGACGCTCGTCCCCATCGCATATTTGTTGTTCTCGATCGCGTAGATGACGGGGAGGTCCCACAGCTTGGCCATGTTGAGCGCTTCCGCCACCTGGCCCTGGTTGACCGCCCCGTCACCCAGATAGGTCAGGCACACGCCGCCGTCCTCGCGATATTTATGGGCGAAGGCGAGGCCCGTGCCGAGCGGGACCTGGGCGCCGACGATGCCGTGCCCGCCGTAGAAGCCGTGATCGACGCTGAACATGTGCATCGACCCGCCCTTGCCGTGCGAGATTCCGGCGGCGCGCCCGGTCAGCTCGGCCATGATCACCTTCGGGTCGATGCCGAAGGCGAGCATGTGGCCGTGATCGCGATAGCCGGTGATGACGCTGTCCTTGCCGACCGTCATCGCCGATTGCAGTCCGACAGCGACGGCTTCCTGGCCGATATAGAGATGGCAGAAGCCGCCGATCAGCCCGAGGCCGTAGAGTTGCCCCGCGCGTTCCTCGAAGCGGCGGATGAGCAGCATCTCGCGATAGAGCTTCAGCAAATCATCCTTGGACGCCTTCCAGCGTTTGGGCTGGGGTGGGCGCTCGATCTTCGGCTCGGCGGGCGCGGAAGATGCGGCAGGCTTCGCAGCCTTCTTGGATTGGGCGGAACGCGCCACGGGAACGGCCTTTCGATCGCGTCAGGAAGCAGGGGCCCTATAGGAAAGCGGGCCGGACCGGGCAACCATCCCGTCCGGACCGGAAAAGGATCAGTCGAGCGGGACGATCACTTCATCGGGGCGCACGAGACCAAGGTCCTTGCGCACCAGCTCATCGGCCATGTCGGGATCGGCCTTGTTCGGATCGAGCAGCTGCGAGTGATGCCGCAGCTGGGCCTTTTGCGCTTCGAGCTGGGCGAGTTCAGCCTTCCGCTCCTTGAGCGCGTGGTGATACCCGCCCCAGGCGAGCAGCCCGTTGGGCCCGGCGACCGCGTGGCCCGCGAACGTCCCGACGATGATCACGGCCAGGGCGGGCAGCGCCACCCTGCGGATCAACTTGAGAATGCGCTTCGGTCCCCCCATGATTCATTAGGAGAATCACGAAGGAGTCTGTGAAGCAAGCAAAAAGAACGCCTTGGTGGATATCCGGGGGAAAAGTGGTGGATATTTCACCGGCGGAATGTGGATCAGTCCGCTTTGTACGCCTTGAGCGCGGCACGCCCCGGATAGCGCGCCGTCTCGCGGAGCTCCTCCTCGATGCGCAGCAGCTGGTTGTACTTCGCCGTGCGGTCGGAGCGCGCGAGGCTGCCGGTCTTGATCTGGCCGGTCGACAGGGCGACCGCGAGGTCGGCGATGGTCGAATCCTCGGTCTCGCCCGATCGGTGGGACATGACCGCGGTATAGCCGGAGCTTTGCGCGAGCCGGACCGCGTCGATCGTCTCGGTTAGCGTGCCGATCTGGTTGACCTTGACGAGGATCGAATTGGCGATTCCGTCGTCGATCCCTTTCTTGAGCCGCTTCACGCTGGTGACGAACAAATCGTCTCCGACCAGCTGCGTCCGGCTTCCAAGTTTTTCGGTCAGCAGCTTCCAGCCTTGCCAATCGTCCTCCGCCATGCCGTCCTCGATCGAGGCGATCGGATAGGCCGACGCCAGCTCGGCGAGGAATTCCACGTTCTCCGCAGACGACAGAGTCTTCCCCTCGCCTTTCATCCGGTAGGCGCCGTCTCTGAAATATTCGCTCGCCGCGCAGTCGAGCGCGAGCAGCACGTCGACTCCAAGTTTGTAGCCGGCGGCGCTGACCGCCTTCTCGATGAAATCCAGCGCCTCGCGCGCATTGTCGATCTTCGGCGCGAAGCCGCCCTCGTCACCCACCGCCGTGGAAAGGCCCGCCTGGTGCAGCGCGCTTTTCAGTGCGTGAAAGATTTCCGCCCCGCAGCGCAACGCTTCGGCAAAATCCGGCGCCCCGACCGGCATGACCATGAACTCCTGGAAGTCGATGCCGTTGTCGGCGTGCACTCCGCCGTTCAGAATGTTCATCATCGGCACCGGGAGCAGGTTCGCGTCGACCCCTCCGACGTAACGATAAAGCGGCATCCCGAGCGCGTCGGCGGCAGCCTTGGCCGTCGCCAGGCTCACCCCCAGGATCGCGTTCGCTCCGAGCCGGCTCTTGTTCTCGGTCCCGTCGAGCGCGATCAGCGCGGAGTCGAGCTCGGCCTGGTCCTCCGCCTCGCGCCCCACGACGTCCTCGGCGATCGCGCCGTTGACCGCCCGCACCGCCTTCTCGACGCCCTTGCCGCCCCAGCGGCTCTCGTCGCCGTCGCGCAGCTCGACCGCTTCGTGCGCCCCGGTCGACGCACCGGAAGGGACCGCTGCCCGGCCCATGCTTCCGTCCTCCAGCGTCACGTCCACCTCGACCGTCGGATTGCCCCGGCTGTCGAGGATCTGGCGGGCATGCACATCGACGATCGCGGTCATGGCTTTCCTTCTTGCGGAAGCGTACCAATATGGGTGTACGCTGGGCGTATAGGCTGAGCGCCCGGGCGTGCAACTTTCGCGCTCGGGACACCGGAACGAAGGTCCGCGGCCACGGTTGAATCGCCCGAAGGAGGAATTGGCGATGGCTGACCAGAAGACCGCTCCGCCGGAGGGAACCGACAAGGTGATCGAGGGCACGGCGAATGAGGAGGGCACCGCGTTGGTGACCGAGAAAGAGATTTCCGCCCCGCGCGGCGACGCCGAGCGCGGGCTCGCGGACCGCTTCCGTGACGGACGCGAGCAGCTCGCCGGCCAGGCGGGCGAACGCGCCCGCGGGCTCGTCAGCCAGGGCCTCGAGCGCACCGCTGAGGCGCTCGCCAACGTCTCGAAGATGGTTGGCGACACCGCACCCGGAATCGAGGAACGGCTCGGGACGGAATATGGCGACTATGCGCGCCGGACGGCGAGCGCGATCGAGAACGCGGCAAACACCATCGCCGAGAAAGATCCGGACGAGCTGATCGACGACACGCGCAACTTCGTTCGCAACAGTCCGGGCATCGCGCTTGCGGGAGCCGCCGTCGTCGGCTTCGTCGTCGCGCGCCTCATCAAGAGCGGGCTCGCGAGCGAAGAGGAAGACGACGAGGATTAGGGTCCGGACCCGCTGCCAACGAGGTCGTGATGCTGACGCAAACGTGTTCTGGGAGTGAGCGAGCGAAGCCAGGTAGCGGGGTCTACCTGGTGAGCGAGCGAGCGAAACGAGGTTGTCAGGGCGCGTTTGCGGCGCACCCGGAGGGCATGGCCCTGCCGGCGCCAGAGCGTCGTCGAAGCGCTCGGACGGGGGCCTATTGGCCCGCCCTTCGCGCTTCTCCTAGCCCATCATCCGGCAGGAGCCATGTCACGGCTCTCGCTGGCACCGGGCCCGGACCCTCATGCTGAAGCCGAGAGATCAACCCGAGCCGCCGCCTTCCGAACGGCCCGTCGGCGAGCTGATCCACGAGCTCATCGAAGAGGGCAAGGCCTATGCGCAAGCCGAAGCCGAACTCCTCAAGGCGATCGCCGTGTCCAAGGCGCGGGCGCTCATCCTTCCGGCGGCGCTGTTCGTCACGGCGTTCGTTCTTGCGCTCGCGGCGGTCACCGCGCTGTCGGTCGGCGTGGTCATCGCGCTGTCATGGTACATCGGCCCGCTGGGCGCCGGCTTCGTCGGACTCGTCATCTTCGCCGCGCTGGCCGGAGCGCTCGGCTGGTACGGCGCGCGGCGCCTGAAGAGCGTGCTGTGAGCGATACGCCGGAGATCGCGGCGGCCCGGGTCGAGGTGCAGCGCAGCCGGTCCCGCCTGATGGCGAGCGCGCAGGAGCTTCAGGATCGTCTCAGTCCCAGGACTTTGACCCGCGACGCCTGGGAAGGCGCGAAGTCGAAGGGAGCCGACCTGGTCGAAGATGCGGTCGACGCGGTGCGGGCCCGGCCGCTGGCCGTGACCGGCGTCGTTGCGGCGATCACCATGTTTCTCGCTCGCGAACCGTTGATCGACGTCGCCGGCAGGCTGTTCGATGGCGTTTCGCAAAAGCGCAAATCGAGGAAACGGCGAAAAACGCGAGCGCAAACACGCACTCAAGAAGACAAAACGGAGGCAGTGGAATGACCAGTTACGAACCCGGCCCCGAAGCCGAGGACCGCAAGAGCGCTCGCCGGCGCGCGATCGAAACCTATGAGAATGCCGGCCGCCGTGCGTCGGACACGCTTGGCGAGGCGCCGCTGATCGCGCTCGCCGGCGGGATCGCCGCGGGTGCGCTTCTCGCCGCGCTCCTGCCCCGGACAGCGGGAGAGACCAGGCTCGTGCGCCCGACCGCGCGCAGGGTCCGCGAGACCGCGCGGGCGGCCTACAATGCCGCGAAGGACACGGGCGCGGAGCGGCTCGATGAGCTTGGCCTCAACCGCGAGAAGGGCGAGGAAACCATCCGATCTTTGTTCCAGGGCGTGGCCGACGCGGCCAAGGCTTCGGGCCAGGCCGCCTACGACGTCGCCCGGAACAAGGGCTGAGCCGGTTCGCAACGTCCTGGATTCCTGATAGCGTCGGGCCATGAGCAAGCTTCACCTCGTGTTCGGCGGGCGCGTGAAGGATCCGCGCGCGCTCGAGTTCGACTTGAAGAGCATCGACCTCGTTGGAGTCTATGACAGCTACTCCGCGGCCGAGGAGGCCTGGCGCGGCAAGGCGCAACGCTCGGTGGACGATGCGGAGATGCGCTACGTGATTGTTCACCTTCACCGCCTGCTGGAGCCCGACGGCGAGGGCATTGCACGACCGAAGCAGCCGGCGGGCTCTCCTTAGGCCTTCCGGTATTTCCAGAGCAGCAGCGGCCGTTGCAGCAGCAGCCCGGCGACGAATCCGCCAATATGCGCGGGCGTCGCGAGCAGGAACCCCTGGGTGTCCGCCAGCCAGCCGATCGCCAGCTGCAGAACGATCCAGGCCGCGAGCAGCCACAGCGCGTTGATCCAGCGGTTGACGCGCGCCGAGCGGGTGAATTGCCGCGCGCGCCCGAAGCTCAGCGAAAAGGCGCCGATGACCGCGCTGATCGCCCCGCTCGCCCCGACCATCGGGGCAACGCCCATCGGATCGGCGATCCACTGACCCGCGGCGGCGGCGTATGCGCCGACGACGTAGAGGATGATGAGGCCGGAGCGGCCGAGAACTCGCTCGACCGCAGCCCCGCACCAGACGAACACCAGCAGGTTGAAGCCGACATGGATCAGCCCCGAATGGACCAGGGTCGCGGTCAGCGGCGTGAGTATGGCGGGCAGCGCCGTCCACGGCACCACCGCGCCGCTCAGCCGAGCCGGAATGAAGCCGAGCGCGAGAGCGGCCTGGTCGGTCGACAGGGTGACCGCGGCGATAACCCACGCCAGCGCGGTCACCACCGCAATGGCGTTGGTCGCGGTGCGCGGAACGCGGTCCATCACCGGGCTCAGATGAACTCGATCTTCTTGATCTCGTAATAGCGGTCGCCGGACGGGGTCGAGACTTCGACCTCCTCGCCCTTTTGGTGCCCGATGAGGGCGCGGCCGAGCGGCGAATTATAGCTGATGCGACCCTGGTTCGCGTCGGCTTCGACCTGGCCCACCAGCTGGTACTTCACCTTCTTCTCGTCTTCGTCGAGGAGGGTTACGGTCGCCCCGAACACGACCTTGTCGCCCGACAGCGAGGTCGGGTCGATCACCATGGCGCGGCTCAGCCGGTCCTCAAGGTCGGCGATCGTCGCCTCGACCTGGCCCTGGCGCTCCTTGGCCGCGTGATATTCGGCATTTTCGGAAATGTCGCCGTGCGCGCGCGCCGCCTCGATCGCCTCGACGATCGCCGGGCGCTCCTCATTGCGCAGCCGCGTCAGCTCGTCCCGGAGCTTGCGGTGGCCCTCTTCCAGCATCGGCACCTTGTCGGCACTCGCCATGGCAAAACCCTTTTCAATCCTTTCCAAAACCTGCCCCTGCGTGGCCGTAGCCCGCGACGGGAGGCAAATTGTCAGTGAGAGCTGTGGTGTTCGGGGGTCGAATAATAGGATTGGAGCGACGCGACTTCAAGCGCGTGCCCTCTGACCGCCTCGATCGACCGGGCGGCGGCGAGGCTCGCCGCGGCGGTCGTGAAGTAGGGAACCCGCTTGGCAAGGGTCGTGGTCCGGATCGAATGGCTGTCCTTCAGCGATTGCCACCCTTCGGTCGTGTTGAAGACGAGGTCCACTTCCCCGTCCAGCAGCTTGTCGACGATGTGCGGCCGCCCCTGGGCGACCTTGTTCACGGGGCTCACCGGCAGGCCCTTCGCCTCGAGATGCGCCGCCGTTCCGCCGGTGGCGATGATCGAAAACCCGAGCTCGACCAGCTTCCGGGCCGCCGGAATGATATTGTCCTTGTCGGTGTCCTTGACCGAGACGAACGCGGTTCCACCCTGCGGCAGGGCCATTCCCGCGCCGAGCAGGGCCTTGGCGAAGGCGATGTCGAAATCGCTATCGATTCCCATGACTTCTCCTGTGCTCTTCATCTCCGGTCCGAGCACGGGATCTGTCCCGGGGAACCGCGCGAACGGGAAGACCGGCTCCTTGACCGCGATATAGTCGAGGTCGCGCTTGAAGTCGCCGAACTTGGCCAGCTCTTCGCCGGCCATCACCCGGGCCGCGATCTTCGCCACCGGCCGGCCGATCGCCTTGGCGACGAACGGCACCGTCCGGCTCGCCCGGGGATTCACCTCGATCAGATAAACCTCGGCGCCTGCCCCGGCCTCCGAGCCGGGGTCCTTCACCGCGAACTGGACGTTCATCAAGCCCCGGACCTGGAGCGCCAGCGCAAGCTCGCGGGTCTGACGCTCGATCTCGGCTACGACGTCGCGCGACAAACTGTGCGGCGGGATCGCGCACGCGCTGTCTCCCGAATGGACGCCAGCCTCCTCGATATGCTGGAGGACGCCCGCGACCACGACGTCGGCTCCGTCCGAGATCGCGTCGACATCGACCTCGATCGCATCGCGCAAATAGCGGTCGATCAGCACCGGGCTTCGGCCCGACACCTGGACGGCGGTCGCGATATAATGGTCGAGCTGCTGCGGCCCGTCGACGACTTCCATGCCCCGTCCGCCGAGCACGTAGGAGGGCCTCAGGAGCACCGGGTAGCCGATCCTTGTCGCGACCCGCAGCGCCTCGTCGCGGCTGCGCGCGATCCCGTTCGCCGGCTGCCTGAGGCCGAGCTTGGCGACCAGGGACGCGAACCGCTCCCGGTCCTCGGCCAGATCGATGCTGTCGGGCGAGGTGCCGAGAATCGGGACCCCCGCCGACTGCAATTCCGCCGCGAGCTTGAGCGGGGTTTGCCCGCCAAGCTGGACGATCACTCCCAGGAGTTCGCCCTTCTCCTGCTCTCGCCGGACGATCTCCAGCACGTCCTCGACCGTCAGCGGCTCGAAATAGAGCCTGTCCGACGTGTCGGGGTCGGTCGAAACCGTCTCCGGATTGCAATTGACCATGATCGTTTCGAGGCCCGCGCCGCTTTCGTCGCCTTCGCCATGGCCGAGCGCGAAGGCGGCGTGGCAGCAGCAATAGTCGAACTCGATCCCCTGCCCGATCCGGTTCGGACCGCCGCCGAGGATGATGACCTTCTTCCGGTCCGATACTTCGGCCTCGTCCTCGGGCTCGCCGAAGAGCGGAGCCTCGTAGGTCGAGTAGAGATAGGGCGTGGTCGCGTCGAATTCGGCGGCGCAGCTGTCGATCCGCTTGAACACCGGCCGAA
>DASURT010000011.1:0-2136 GCA_036375515.1 Sphingomicrobium sp. | reverse complement strand
TCACCAGCTCGTCGGTCGGGTGGTGGTGCGGCATCACCCGATACCCCGCGGGAAACTTGAGGCGGATGGTGAACATGCCTTCCTTGCCGGGATCGCCCGACAGGACCGCGAGCCGAGCCCCGGCCGGAAGCCCGGGCGGCGCCGCGCCCCATTTCATCTGGATCGGGTTCATCTGCGAATGCGCCGCGGAACCGGCGAGAAGCAACGGAAGTGTGAGGAGAAGAAGCGTCTTCATGGACCGCCTCCCTGTTCGCCCCCCGGCCCGCGCCTCTTATCACAATGTTGCGGCCACGGCGCGCTTCGGCTAAGGGCCGCGCCTTCCAGCAATACTGGAACCCTGCGGGAGAGCGCTTCGGCGCTCGCTTGAACCGCTAAACTTCAACGTCCTGCGAAGCCTTTGGCGAAGCGGGAGACAGATGAGAGTGACATGGCAAAGAAAATCACCGGCTACATCAAGCTGCAGGTGCCCGCGGGCATCGCCAACCCGGCGCCGCCGATCGGCCCGGCGCTTGGCCAGCGCGGCGTCAACATCATGGAGTTCTGCAAGGCGTTCAACGCCGCCACGCAGGAGCTCGAGAAGGGCGCGCCGATCCCGACCGTCATCACGGTCTATGCGGACCGGTCGTTCAGCTTCACCACCAAGACCCCGCCCGCGTCCTTCCTGCTGAAGAAGGCGGCGCGGATCCAGAAGGGTTCGCAGGAGCCTTCCAAGCAGATCGCGGGCACCATCCGCCGCTCGCAGCTGCGCGACATCGCCGAGCAGAAAATGAAGGATTTGAACGCCAACGACCTCGACGCCGCGACGAAGATCATCGAAGGCTCCGCCCGCGCGATGGGCCTCGAAGTGCGGGAGGGCTGAGGCGATGACCAGGCTTTCCAAACGCCAGAAAGCGATGACCGAGATCGACCGCAACCGCTTCTACGGGGCGGACGAGGCGATCGGGATCGTCAAGCACAACGCCACCGCCAAGTTCGACGAGACGATCGAGGTGGCGCTCAACCTGGGCGTCGATCCAAGGCACGCGGACCAGATGGTGCGCGGCGTCGTCTCGCTCCCCAAGGGCACCGGCAAGACGGTGCGCGTCGCGGTGTTCGCCAAGGGCGCCAAGGCCGACGAGGCCAAGGCGGCCGGCGCGGACGTGGTCGGCGCCGAGGATTTGATGGAGACGGTCCAGGGCGGCACGATCGACTTCGACCGCGTGATCGCGACCCCCGACATGATGGGAATCGTCGGGCGGCTCGGCAAGGTGCTCGGCCCCAAGGGCCTGATGCCGAACCCGAAGCTCGGCACGGTGACGATGGACGTCGCCAAGGCGGTCACCGACGCGAAAGGCGGTCAGGTCGAGTTCCGCGTCGAGAAGGCGGGGATCATCCACGCCGGGATCGGCAAGGCGAGCTTCTCCGAGGACGACCTTCGCGAGAACTTCCGCGCGTTCATGGACGCGATCCTCAAGGCCAAGCCGTCGGGCGCGAAGGGCAAGTTCGTGAAGAAATTGTCGGTCAGCTCGACGATGGGCCCGGGGCTGAAGGTCGACCTGGAAGAAATCGGCGCCTAGGGTCCAAACCCGTTACCGGCGAGAGCCGGGACATGGCTCTTGCCGGATGCGGCGCGAGGAGAAGCGTGAAGGGCGTAGGCGAGCCTACGGTCAAGCGCTTCGACGAAGCGATGCGCCGGCAGGGCCATGCCCTCGCCGATAATGGGTTTGTACCCTAAGCCGTTCGCGTCATTGCGAAACAGGTGAGGCCGGGCGGCAACGTCCGGCCTCATTCATTTCGGATCGTCGCTCCGCGCGAACGGCTGATCTGTGGCCCGCTAGCCACAGTTTTTCTCGCATTTCCGCCACTTACTGCTGTTGCTGCAACCTTCTTGACGCCGCGCAGGTTGGGCTGCCGACAATCCACAAGAAAGGGACTTCCTTCATGCGTAAATTGTACCTCGTCTCGGCTGCAGCGCTCGCGGTTGTCGCCACTCCTGCGGCCGCCCGCGACGGCTCCGGCTATGTCGGGTTGGAAGGCGGCGTGCTGTTCCCGCGGGACAGCAGTATCGCCATCGACACCGACCCGACCGACGATACCAACCTGTTCGATACGGGGATCGATGTCGACTACAAGACCGGCTACGACCTCGACCTCATC
>DASURT010000010.1:0-3819 GCA_036375515.1 Sphingomicrobium sp. | reverse complement strand
ATCTTTTCGGAAGTGAAGACGAGCGGGGTCACGGGCGTGGAGATGGAAGCGCTGACCGCCGTTGCCGTTGCGGGCCTGACCCTGTTCGACATGCTCAAGGCCGTCGATCGAACGATGATGATCGGCGGAATCGAGGTCACGTCGAAGAGCGGCGGCAAGTCGGGCGACTGGCGGCGCGGATGATTGGGTTCGACGAGGCGGTCGCGCTGATTGCCGCCAATGCCGGGCCGCTTTCGAAGGAGTCCGTTGCGCTCGGGGAGGCGCGGGAACGGACGCTCGCCGAGCCGGTCCGCGCGGAAGTCCGCTCCCCGCCCTTCCATGCATCGGCCATGGACGGATATGCCGTGCGCGAGGCCGATCTGGCTAAGCTCCCGGCCGTGCTGAAGATCGCCGGCGAGTCGTTCGCGGGTTCGTCATTCGATCAGCCGCTTGGGGCCGGCGCGTGCGTGCGGATCTTCACCGGCGCCGAAGTTCCGGCTGGCGCCGATCGGGTGGTCATCCAGGAGGTGGTGCAGCGCCAGGGCTCGGAGGCGCGCTTTGGCGAGCCGCTGAGCGCAGGTCGGCACATTCGTCGGGCCGGATCGGACTTCGAACGCGGGGACGTGCTTCTCGATCCCGGCGTGCGGCTGGGACCGCGGTCGCTCGTCGCCGCGGCGGCGGCCGATGTGAGCGAGCTTTGCGTATGGAGGCGGCCGCGGGTGACGGTCCTCGGCACGGGGGACGAGTTGGCCGAGCCGGGAACCGCGCGCGATATTCCAGGCTCGGTCCCCGAAAGCGTGTCATTCGGGGTCGCTGCCCTTGCGTCCGAATGGTCGGCCGAGGTTCTGGGCTCTGTCCGGTTGCCCGACAATCTCGACCAAATGCGGCGCGCCGCGGCCTCGGCTATCGAAGACTCCGACCTGGCCGTGGTCACCGGGGGAGCCTCGGTCGGCGAGAAGGATTTCGCCAAAGCGATGTTCGAGCCGCTCGGACTCGATCTCGTCTTCTCGAAGGTGGCGATCAAGCCGGGCAAGCCGGTGTGGTTCGGGCGCGCAGGCCGGGCGCTGGTCATGGGACTGCCGGGAAACCCGACTTCCGCTTTGGTGACGGCGAGGCTCTTCCTTGCTCCGCTGCTGGCGCGGCTGTCAGGTCGTCCCGCCGAAGCGGCGCTCGAGTGGCGCACGGCGCCGCTCGCGACACCGCTCGGCGCATGCGGCGCGCGCGAGACATTCCACCGTGCCCGCTGGAACGGACAATCAGCCGAAGTTCTTTCGAATCAGGATTCAAGCGCCCAAAAGGTCCTCGCTGAGGCCGATTTGCTCGTCAGGCAAAAGGCGGATTCGCCATCGCTCCAGCCCGGCGAACGGGTCGAGGCGCTCGATTTCTAGTCCGCGGCGAGGCGCTCGGCGATCTCCAGGTCGGCGATGTCGTTGATGTTGAAGAACGCGTCGGAAGGTTTGGCCGGCCATTCAACGGCGACAAAGCCGATTGCCTCCGCGAAACCCTTCAGGCTCCGCTTCCCCGTGTCGAGATAAGGTTCGACGCTGTCGAGCGCGGAAACCCGCCACAGTCCGCACACGGGGTGGAGGTGGCCGCCGCTCCGCGCGATCGCGCAGGCCGATTCGCCGATGGTGATTCGAAGGCGCTGCAGGAGATCGCCTGGAAGGAACGGCATGTCGGCGGCAATCGTGAGGACGAACGGCCGCCGGATATCGCGAGCAAATCTGATGGCCGCTATCAGGCCCGCAAGCGGCCCTTCCACGCCGTCCTCGTCCACAAGGAGCGGCGAGTTGACGCCGCCAGCCTGATCCGCGTCGCGGACCGCGATCGCGACGGCATCCGACCAGCCGCGCGCCATGCGCAACGCACGGTCGATGAGCCGTTCGCCCGCGAGCATCTGCAACGGCTTGGCGCCGCCAATGCGCGAGCCATCGCCGCCCGCGAGGATGACGACCGCGGCATCGGCGCTCATGTGAAGAGCATCTTCGCGCCGGCGATCGCTTCCACGAGTCCCAGGGCGCGCAGGAGCCACGGCCTCGGCAGGCGTTCGACTCCCAGCCAGGTTCCGATTGCCGCGCCGGCGGCGACGGCGGCGAGAAAGATCGGGAGCTCGGAGGGCAAATGTCCGACGGCCGCCGCGTTCCCCGCGAGGCCGGCCGCGGAGTTCAGGAAGATGAAGGCAGCGACCACGCCGGACGTCCGCCGCGTCTCCTCCCAATGGAGGAGGATGATGAATGGGCTGAGGAAGATTCCGCCGCCCGTGCCGCTGAGCCCCGCGAGCAGCCCGAGCACCGCGCCGGTAGGAAGGCTGACCCGCCAGGAGGGCGCGCTCACCGGGCGGTTCGCAAGCGCGGTCGGCTGCCACACCAAGCGTGCGGCGGCTAGCCACAAGAGGATTCCGACAAGCGGTTTGTAGTAGACCGCCGGCAAATGGATTCCGCCCCCAATGAAGGCGGCGGGGGAGGCGGTAACCGCGAAGGCTAGCACCAAGCGCCAGTTGGAGAGGCCGCGGCGCCAATACCGCCACGCGCCGAAACCCGCCACGAGGAGGTTGAGCGCGAGTGCGGTCGGCTTCATCGTCTCGGGGGCGATCGAGAACAAGGCCATGGCGGCGATATAGGCTGACGCGCCGCCGTGCCCGACGCTCGAATAGAGCGCGGCGGCTAGGGCGAAAAGCAGCGCGAGCGCGGCAACGGTGGTCGCGTCCAAAGGAACTCCCTTGTGGTGCGGGCGCAGCCCTAATGCTGTTAGGTGAAACTCGAAAGGCTTGCCGGATCAGCCGGCGCAATCGGCGATCTGCGCGAGCCTCTTGCGGTCGAGAATTTCGACCCTGTCGAGCGCTTCGAGGCGGATCAGCCGGTCACGCCGCAACTGTGAAAACACGCGGCTGATGGTTTCCTTGGTAAGGCCCAGATAATCGGCGATGTCCGAACGGCTCATCGGAAGGTCGATGAATCTGGGGTCGGCGGAACCGCGGTTCCTTGCTTTGTCCGCGAGCATGATGAGGAAGCTCGCCGCGCGTTCAGCGGCGGTTTTGCGCCCGAGCAGGACCATCTGCTGCTGCGCGGCGGCGAGCTCGTGGGCCGCGAGCCGGTACATCTCGCGCTCCATTTCGGGATGGTCGTCGACGAAATCGTCGAAGCGGTTGCGGGGAAACCAGCAGAGCTGGGCCGGTTCGAGCGCCTCGGCGGTGAAGGCATGCTCGTCGGCGACACTCACGCCGAGGAAATCCCCCGGATGCATGAAGCCGGTTACCTGCCGCCGTCCATCCGCCAGAAGCTTGTAGAGCTTGAGCGTGCCGGTGGTGAGGGTGAAGACGCGCGTCGCTGGATCGCCCTCATGGAACAAGGGCTGGCCGGCAGTCAGGGTGACGTGCCAGCCGAGACCCTTGAAATGCGCGAGCTCGCGATGGTTGAGAACGCCGCAAACCGCACAGGAGCGGACCTGGCAATCGACGCACGGATGTCCGGCGGGAAGCGGTTCGTCGTAGCGAGGGGCGGGTGCGAGCAAGCCAATTCTCATGCGACGGAGTGAGCTGGATCAATCGATAGGATGATCTGCCTCACCGACCCATAAGGATGTTCCCTTAGTCTTGCCGAAGATGCCACGGCTGACTGTCATTGAGCTTGAGCGCGACGAACTGGCCAAGGCCTGGCCGCTGGTGCGGGCCGTATCGTCGTCGCTCGACCCAGGGGAATGGCAACGGTCCGGCGCCGAACTGATCCGTCAGGGTGGCGGGATAGTCGCGGTGGTCGCTCAGGACGGTTGCCTCCACGGCGTCGCCACTTATCAACCCGTGGACAAGGCGCCCGCGAGCCGGTTTCTTTACCTGGAGACCAT
>DASURT010000009.1:0-8382 GCA_036375515.1 Sphingomicrobium sp. | reverse complement strand
CGCTCGGCAGGCGCTCCAGCGCGGACACGCCGACTTGCTCGGACAGGCAGCGGATCACCACCACGCCTTCCTCGAGATCGAGGTGGACAACCCGGCTCACAGGGTCTGGCTCGACGGATCGAGCTTCTTCGCCTGTTCGTCGAAATGGTCGGCGAGCGCGCCCAGCGACGTGGTGCCGGCGCGGGTCGGGGCGGCGGCGGCGAGCCGGCGGCACGCGGCGGCCTGCGCGCGGAGGCTGTCGGCCGTGTCGCGGGTTTCGCGACGCGGATCGGGGGATTGTTCGGGGTTCAAGCCAGTGCTCCGTTCGGTAAGCGGGAGCACGAACCGGTCTCTCAGCCGCGCGGGGTGCCTACGTTCTGCTGTGCCGCGCGATGCCTTGCTGTACCAGCTTCCCGGCCGACAAGCGACCCCAGGGTCCAGACCCTAGAGCGCCGCCTCCTCCGCCTTCCGTTTCGCGTCCGCCGCGCGCATCCGCGCGCTGTACCTGGCGCGGTCGGCGAGCGCGGTCCACGCCGCTTCGGACCGGCGGCAACGCTCGCGCACATGCTCGAGCGTCGCCGCGTCCCCCTCGGCCCGCGCCTGGGCGACGCGGGCGAGGAGGAACTCGAGGTTCGAGGAGCGGATCATCGGCCCTGCCATGACGGCCGGCCTATTCGGCGGCGGAGCCTTCGTCGTCGTTGGCGGGAGCGGAGCTCTCTTCGGCGGCGGGTTCGTCGGCCGACCTGAGATTGGACGCGGCCAGCTTGCCGCGCCGGTCCTCCTCGAGGTCGTAGGCGACGCGCTGGTTCTCGCGCAACGTGCGCATCCCGGCGCGCTCGACCGCGCTGATGTGGACGAACGCATCGGGGCCGCCCTCATCCGAGGTGATGAAGCCGTAGCCCTTGTTTTCATTGAAGAATTTTACGGTTCCGGTGGGCATTTTCAATTGTCCTTCTATGCGGGCCCGAAGTGCCGGGCCGCTTCGTACTAGGAGCGACAAGAGAAGGAAAAAGGGGCCGCAAAGCGCCTGTAGACCGTCAATTTGCGACTAGTAGCGATCGCACCATAGGCGCGAAATGCTCAGATTGTAAGGCTTGCGGCACGCTTTCACTCCCCGTTCAAGTCCAAGGCCGCTAGGGTCCCGCCAAACGCGACGCCGGACGAAACTCAGCCAAACCCTTGCCTTCCTACCGGGTCCCCTCCGCCTACGAACGTCCGCCGCTCCAACGGCGCGCGTCGGGGCTCGCGCTCGCGGTGGCGGTCAACGTCGGGCTGCTGCTCGTCCTTCTCACCCTCGGGGTCATTCCCCTCCCCGAGCAGAAGTCGAGCCGGGCGACGATCGTCGATTTCCTTCCCGAATCGCACAGCAAGGCGACCAGGGCCCCCGCTTCCGCGGCGCGCTCTGAGCCGAGGAAGCCCAGGCTCAAGCCGCCGAAGATCGTCCTTCCGGTCAAGCCGACGATTCAGCCGCCGCCGTGGATCGAGATGAGCAAGGCCGACATGGCCGCGGCGGACATCCGCAACCTGCCCAAAGCGGGCGCTGGCGACGGCGCTAGCGCGGGCGATTCGGAGGAGGTCGGGCGCGGGCCGCACGGCGAGGTGCTCTACGCCGCCGAATGGGCGCGCGAACCTACCGACGCGGAGCTCGGCGGCTATCTGCCGAAGAACGCGCCCGACGGCTGGGGGCTGATCGCGTGCAAGACCATCCCCGGCAACCGCGTCGACGATTGCGTCGAGCTCGGCCAGTCGCCGCGCGGATCGCGCCTCGCCGGCGCGGTGAGGCAGGCGGCGTGGCAGTTCCGGGTCCGCCCGCCGCGCAAGAACGGCAAGCCGCTGGTCGGCGAATGGGTCCGGATCCGCATCGACTACACGACGATCAGGA
Source organism: Sphingomicrobium sp. (assembly GCA_036375515.1). GTDB lineage: Bacteria > Pseudomonadota > Alphaproteobacteria > Sphingomonadales > Sphingomonadaceae > Sphingomicrobium. Next base: position 6,521 of record DASURT010000009.1, on the reverse strand, counting down.
CCACCGAGGACAGGTGAGCGACCGGGGCGGCCATGGGTAACGTTCCGTCAACCAGGTTCCTTGGCCCCGCGTTAAACCGCGGGCGGTTAATCCCGGGCCGGCGGCGTCGTTCTGACTTTAGCGAGCTCGGGCGGCGCCGCCACCGGCCCGCCATGAACGGGCGAGTAGATCGAACGAGAAGCCCTGTCCGCCTTCCCCTCGCTCTGAACAACGGACAGGGCTTCTTCCCCCCGGTTTGACTCACCTGGGTTAAAGGCGCAGCGTCCGCGTCCGGCGCGACCTTATTCGCGCTGGAAATTGGGGGACATCATGAAACAGCTTATGAAACTGGCTGCAGCGACGGCCGTGGGCGCGGTTGCGGCCGGATCGATCGTCTATGCGCAGACCGCGCCGTCACAACCGCCGCGAGCGATGGTCTCGCTCTACCATGCCGCGCCGGGCCAGCAGGAGGCCCTGCTCCGCTGGTTCGCGGCGCAAGACCGAGCGGCCCAGGCCGCCGGAATCGCGCCCATGCAGCTTTACATCCACACCGATGGGGACAGCTGGGACTATATGGGCATCAATCCCGTCACCACCGAGGCGCAAGACCAGGCCATCGAGGCCGCGGCGAAGAAGCTGGGAATGCAATCCGGACCGCGTATGGGCATGGAGCTTCGCAAGTACATCGTCAGCCATACCGACACGGCGACGATCGGCCCGGTCAGCGCGGAGCAAGCGCTCGCCCGGCTCGGCCAGTAAAGAAGAAAGAGGGGGGCGCCCGGCCGTTCGCCGGGCGCAGCTCTCCCGCTCGTTTCGCTGGCGTTCAGATACGGCGGGCCGGTGCCGCTCCCCGTTCAGCCGTAGGAACGCCGTGCCCTCCTTTTCCGTTGTGGTCCTCGACCCCGAAAAGGAAGGAAAATCAATGAAACCGCTCCTGATGTCCGCGCTCGGCGCGGGCGCCGTCGCTACAGTGCTGCTCGCCGCCACCCCGGCGGACGCCCAGCGCTATTATTTCCGCTACTGGCGGACGATCGGCTTCACGACGGTCGACCGCGGAGTGGACCGCGACACCATCCGGGTACGCGGCGACGCCCGCTTCCGCGCCGTGCGCCTGTGCGTGTTCAACGCGCCGCTGCGGATGCGCGATTTCGACGTCCGCTTCGCCAACGGCCGGTCCCAGGACGTCCGGGTGCGGGCGCGGTTCGCACCGGGCACGTGCACCCGCGTCGTCGACCTTCGCGGCAGAGGCCGTGACATCCGTTCGATCCGGCTCACCTATTCGCCGATCCGCCGCAGCTGGACCCGTCCGCTGGTTCGGGTGCAGGCCCGTTAAGTGGCGGGCACGCCTTCCGGCGCGCCCCTCCCCAACCGGTCGGGTAGCGGCTCGCCCTTCGGAGTGAAGCCAAGGCTGACGCTGTTGATGCAATAGCGCTGGCCGGCCGGCGGTGGGCCGTCGTCGAACACATGGCCCTGGTGGGCTCCGCAGCGAGCGCAGACGATCTCGGTGCGGACCATCCCGTAGCTCGTGTCGCGGAGATACTTGAGATGATCCTTGGAGAACGGCCGGGTGAAGCTCGGCCAACCGGTGCCGCTCTCGAACTTGGTGCCGCCGTGGAACAGCGGAAGCCCGCATAGCCGGCAGGTGAAGACGCCCTCGCGCTTTTCGTCGAGGAACAGGCCACAGAACGGCGCCTCTGTGCCATGCTCGAGGAGCACGTGCTTTTCCTCGTCGGTGAGACCTTCGACCAGGTCGTGGAGCTGGGTCTCGGTCGGCGGAGTGACGTCGAAGGTCGCCTGATCGGCGGCGAGATCGTTCGGCATGAGGGCGTCTCCTTCGTCGCCGCCGAATACTCCTAGCGCTCGGCCCGCGCCACCACCTGCTTGACGACGTTCGAGGGAATCGCGAAGCCGATCCCGATATTGCCCTGGTTGGTCTGGCTGGGACTCAAGAGCGCCGAGGCGATCCCGATCACCTCGCCTCTCATATCGATCAGCGGCCCGCCCGAATTGCCCGGGTTGATCGGAGCGTCGGTCTGGATGAAGCGGCGGGAATCGTCCTGGCCAAGCGGCCGATCGGTCGCGCTGACGATCCCCGCGGTCACCGTCTGGCCGAGGCCGAACGGATTGCCGATCGCGACGACGGTGTCGCCGACCGCGAGCTTCGAGCTGTCGCCGAGCGGAAGGGTCGGCAGGTTCCTGGCGTCGATCCGCAGCACCGCAAGGTCGAGCTCGGGAGCGAGCGCCACCGGATCGGCGGCGAGATGCCGCCCGTCCTTGAGGCCCACCTCGACCGCCTGGGCATTCTGGACGACATGGAAATTGGTGACGACCAGCCCGCGGCTCGCATCGACGATCACGCCCGATCCGGCCGACACCGCCGGCTGAAGCGCCGAATCCGGCACCCCGAAATACTGGCGGAAGAAGGGATCGCGAAGCAGCGGGTTCTGCGCCAGCGGCGACGGCTGGAGGACGGCGATGTTGACCACCGCCGGAGCCGTCTTCCGGACGAGGCCCGGAAGATTCGCGGAAGATCCGGAAAGCTCGGGAAGCGCGCTCGATCGGCTCGAGGCTTCGTCGCCGGCCGGCAGCAGCCGGGCGACAATTCCGCCAAACACCGCCGCGACGAGCAGCAACAGGAAAATTACGAGGAACGGCAGGCGCGGGGCGCCCGGATGGGGATCAGCCATGAAGGATCAAAGCGAAAAAGACGGACGGGTGTTCCACCGCGCGCCCGACTCCGGGCCGGTCAGGCGGCGAGCACGTCCCCGCGCTTCTGCCCGGTCCCGGGCACCGGCTCTGCCGCGTCATGACCCAGCTTCACGATGCGGTTGTGCGAGTCGACATGCACGATTTTGGGCTCGAGCGCCCTGGCTTCCGCGTCGTCGAGCACCGCGTAACTGATGATGATGACGAGGTCGCCGGGATGGACGAGGCGCGCCGCGGCGCCGTTGATCCCGATGACTCCGCTGCCGCGCTCGCCGGGGATGAGATAGGTTTCGATGCGCGCGCCGTTGGTGATGTCGACGATCGCGACCTGTTCGCCCTCGAGCAGGTCGGCCGCCTCCATCAGCGCGACGTCGAGCGTCACCGAGCCGACATAATCGAGGTCGGCCTGGGTCACCGTCGCTCGGTGGATCTTCGACTTCATCATGATCCGCATCATCGGCGGCGATACTCCTTCGGTCCCTCCCGGAGCACCGGGGCGCGGCGCGCTGATACAAGATTGGGACGAAAAGGTCACGATTCAATGCTGCGCTGCACTATCGCACTTGCAGCATCAGGTGGGAATTCCCAACTGCGCCGCCTCGCATTTGGTGGAAATTCCCAACTGCGGCGGTGTGTGAGGTGGCCAACTCGCGGAAAACTATCGTCTTTTGAGTTTGGCACAGCTCTTGCTCGGTAACCGGCATCGGCTTTGCCAATGGAGAATATGATGCAAGCGCAGGTGACTTCCGAGCAGACCTACACGCCGCTGCCGCTGCGGGCGCACACGATTCTGGGTGTGTGCGAAGCGATCGGCGAGGATTTCGGCTTCAATCCCGTGTGGCTCAGGGTCCCCTTCGCCGCCACCGTGCTGATCAGTCCGATTATGGCGATTGCCGCCTATTTCGCGCTGGGCGCGGTCGTTCTCGCGTCGCGCTTGCTCTTCCCGAAGCCGAAGACCGCTCCGGTCGTCGCCGATCAGCCGGTGGCCGCGAACGAAGAGCGCGAGATCGCCGAGGCCGCCTGAGTCCTAGAAGTCGCCGCGGGCCTCGGCCCTCGCTTCGAGCAAGTCGAACAGGGCGCGGTGCTGGAGCAGGAGTTGCTCCCCGCCGAAGGCCAGCGCCCGGTCGCTCGCCGGCCCTTCCGAAGCGCGTCCGATGATCGCCGCGACCTCGACTCCATCGGGCAGCGAGGAAGGCGAGCTTTCGAGCCCGGCACGGGCGGCGGCGCGGTCGAGCAGCCGGCGGATCGGTTGCCAGTCGCCGACCAGCGCGGTGGCGGCGCCCAGCGCGCAGCCCCTGCGCTCCGACGTCGCCAGCGTTTCGAGCGCGTGGCGAGCGGCGAGCAGGCTGGCTTCGGTTCCGGCCGCCCCGGGAGTGCTCGGCATCGGCCCGGCCGAGGAGGTCAGGCGGACGAGATAAAGGCGCTCGCGCTCGAAGGCGTCGCTCGCCTGGGTGAGCCAGGAGCGCGCCTCGCCCGGCGGACATTGCTGGAGCGCGATTTCGATCAGGCCTGGATAGCGGCCGTGAAGGCTGCACAGCAGGTGCACGGCATCGGCGAGATCGCGGCCCGAATTGGGGCCGGCGGCCTGCAGCAGGGAGTTGAGGTACAAATGGCGCGCGCACCCGTCGCCCGCGATGCGGGCGAGCTGGGCTTCGGCGACGCTGACCGTTTTGCGGTCGACGGACCGACTGATCGCCATTCGTTCTCCCTCGTCTGATTGTGCTCAGGCGAGCCTATCGGCACGGTCCTAACCCAGAGGCGTAAAGACGAGGTTTATGGCCGGGTAAGGTTTCGGAGACCGTGATTCCCTCACCCCAGGAGAGGGCCTCGCTCAGTCGTCGCGGTATGCCAGCTCGAAATTGCCCCAGCGCCGGCCCTTGATCCACAGCGGCACGAAGACGTTCTTCACCGGGATGAACTTGTCGCCGAGCTCCATCCGATAGGTCGCCAGGGTCGCGGGGCGGTCACTGGCAAGCGCGGCGCGGGTCGTATCGTCGATCAGGATGCGCTTGTTCCGGCAATGCTCGTCGTTCCAAACCGGGTCCGGTCCCTGCGGGTGGCTGCGGATCGTGAGATGGGTCGGCAGATAGCCGTTCATGTCGCCGATCGCCGACCCGATGAGGCGGTTGTCGGATTCGAGCGTGCGGTCGAGGATCGGGCGCACGTTCCGGTCGGCCGAATCGTTGAAGCGGACCGCGTACTGGACGGGGTTCGTCCCCTCGATGATCTTGTAGTCGCGGTCGAACACATCCTCGATGTCGACTTCACCGGCGTCGATCGCATGCTCGATCGCGTCCCGGATCTGCCGGCAGGTTTCCTGCGCCTTGAGGATGAACGGAGTGTCGTCGATCTCGGCGCCCGAATTGGCGAGCGTATCGAGCATCGAGTTCGACAGCGATTCGAGGTGCGCGAGCCGCTTCTGGGCGGTGAGCAGCTCGCTGCCGTTGTCGCGGGCGTCCCCGGCAAAGTCGGTGAGCCCGGCCTTGACCCGGTCGACGCTGGTCTGGATCATGTTGGTCGAATGGGCGATGCCCTCGGTCTGGCGATCGACCATTCCGACGATCTCGCTCACCTCGCGCACGGTGTCGCTGATCGTTCCGAACCCCGATTGCGCGGCGCGGCTGCGCTCGACGCCGGTCTTGATCTCGGCCGTTACCGCGCTCGCTTCGCGGGTCAGCTCGCCGATCGTCTGGGCGATCTGGCTGGTCGCGGCCCGAGTGTCGTGCGCGAGCTTCTTCACTTCGGCGGCGACGACCGCGAAGCTGCGACCGGCGTCGCCGGCGCGCGCCGCCTCGATCGTCGCATTGAGCGCGAGCATGTTGGTCTTGCGGGCGATCGTCTCGATGGTCGAGGACACCGTCTGCACCTGGTTCATCGCCGAGGCGAAGCCCGCCATCCGCTCGCCCAGCTGGACGACGAGCTCGGTCAGGCCCTTGAAGCCGTCGATCGTTCCGTCGATCGCATCCCGGCCGGCCTCGAGCTTGGCCTTGGCCTGCTCCGCCAAAAGCCGCGCCTCGTCGGTTGAATCCGATACCCGGGCCTGGTCGCCAAGGAGCCGGGAAGTGACCTCCTCAAGGCCGTCGAGCATCTTCAAATGCTCGCCGATCCGGTCGGCGACGCCGCGGACATATCCGGCGACATCGCTGCATTCCATCGACAGAGAGCCGCAATCGCGCGCCACGACGCGGATCGCGTTCTCCGTGATTTCCTCGATCCCCTGAGTGGCCATGAAGGTCCCCGCTCCCACGAACTGCGTGAGCGCGGGATACTCAGGAACCTCCTACTTCTTGGTTAACCACGCTCGGCAATCGGTTCAGTAGCGGAGGAACGACTTCCGCTCCTCTTCCCAGTCGCGCTCGTCGGGAATTGTCAGCGCGTCGAGGTCAGCGGGCGTCGCATCTTCCACATCGACCCATTCGCGCAGCAGCGGCGAGCCGTTGATCACGTCGATCGCGAGCTTGCCGAACTCATATTCGTAGGGGAAATCGCGCCACAGCTCGTAATCCGGATAGAGGCGCCGGATCGCCTTGAAGGCGAGCGCCTGGAGCCGCCACGGCCTGAATACGGAATAGTCGTAGAACGGGCTCTCGGCGTGAATAAAGAGGCCGCGGCACATCTCGCCGACATGCTTGTGGAAGGTCGGCTGGAACGTGACATCGCGCAGCTTGCAGCCCTTCAGCCAGTCGGGCGCGAGCTCCTGCATCTCGGTGACGATCCGCTCAGGCTCAAGGTCGGGCGCCCCGAACAGTTCGAGCGGGCGCGTCGTGCCCCTGCCCTCGCTCAGCGTCGTGCCTTCGAGCATCACCGTTCCGGCATAGGCGCGCGCCATGTTGAGG
>DASURT010000008.1:0-4597 GCA_036375515.1 Sphingomicrobium sp. | reverse complement strand
CGGCTCCACGCCCAGTCGCCGCGCGCGACGAGGAGGAACGGCCGATCGCCGACGGTGAGCATGACGCTCGATCCCGGTCGCGGGACACGGCTCAGGCGAACGTGGAATTCGCCCCAGCGCTTGCGGTCGGCGGTGAAGGCGAAGCCGGCCTCTCCCTGAACCTTGCCCTTCTGGGCGATCCGCGCCGAGCGCGATTCGGCTTCGCACACGCCGCCACGATCGATCGCGGCCCAGGCGCCTCCGGCGTGGACGATCGCGCCGCGCGCATCGGCCGGAGAGGCCGCGAACAATAGCGCGGAGATCGAAGCGAAGAGGAGCCTCATCGGGCCCTGATAGCGGGCTCGCTCCCTCCCCGCCAACCGCCGAGGGAATATGCAAAATGGTGCGTTAATCCACCGAACTTGCATGATTAGCGTGCACTGTGCCATGCATCGAGCCGCTCGGTATGCGTTGATTCTCGGCCAGGGGAGGCTGTCATGCACCGAGCGCTTCAAGATCACCGGGTCGTGGCCAGCTAACGCTCGCCCTTCCGCGTGGCGCTTGCCCAATTCCTCAGCCGCATCGCGGCGGAGCTCGCGCTCTTCGCGGGCGTGGGCTTCCTGCTGTTCGCGGTTAACGACGTCCTTGTCGACCTCATCTATTTCGCAAGGACGATCTGGCGATCGCTGACGGTCTATACCCGCTATCCGCGAGCCTTCGCGAGCGATCTCGCGGCATCCGGAGAGCCAGGCTTCATGGCCATCCTGGTCCCCGCATGGGACGAGGCCTCGGTCATCGCATCGATGCTCCGGGCGACCCTGCGGCGCCTCGATTATCCGGATTACCGGATGTTCGTCGGCTATTATCGCAACGACCCCGCGACCTTCGCGGCGATCACCAGCATCACCGACAGCCGCGTGGAGGCTGTCCGGGTCGAAGCGGACGGCCCGACGACCAAGGCAGACTGCCTCAATCGGCTCTACGACGCGCTGATCGCGCACGAGACGCGGACCGATCGCCGCGCCAGGGCCGTCGTGCTTCACGACGCCGAGGATGTCGTCCATCCGCTCGAGCTCAGGATCTTCGACCGCCTGATCGATCGCGCCGCGGTGATTCAGCTCCCAGTGCTCCCCCTCGTGGACAGGAATTCGCGGTGGATCGGCGGTCATTATTGCGACGAGTTCGCCGAGGCGCACATCAAAGAGCTGGTGGTGCGCGAAGCGGTCGGCGCGGCGGTTCCGCTCGCCGGTGTCGGCTGCGCCATCGCGCGAGCGCCGCTGGCCGAGCTCGCCGCCAGGCAGGGAGGCAAGCCATTTCTCGGCACCAGCATGACCGAGGACTATGAGCTCGGCCTCAGGATCGGCGCGCTCGGGCACAAGACCATGTTCGTCCGGATCCCGGCGCGCGCGGGGGAACGGGGGGTCGTGGCCAGCCGCGGACACTTCCCGGCAACTCTGGGAAATGCCGTCCGGCAGAAGGCTCGCTGGTTGGGCGGAATCGCGCTCTCGGGCTGGGATCGGCTGGGCTGGAGCGGCGGCCTGGGCGAGCGATGGATGCGCATGCGCGATCGACGCGGCCCGCTAGCCGCTCTGCTCCTCGTCGCCGCTTATGCGGCCGCGCTTCTCTGGTCGCAGATCTGGCTTGCGGAAGCGCTCGGCGCTCCGATCCACGCCCAGCTCGATCCGACGCTCGTCACCCTGCTGATCGTCAACGGCTGGCTGCTCGCATGGCGAATCCTGATGCGCGCCTGCTTCACCGCGTCGGCCTACGGCGCCGGTGAAGGCCTGTTGTCGATCCCAAGGCTCGTCGTCGGCAATGTCATCGCGATGCTCGCCGCGGCCCGGGCCGTGTCGCTTCACCTGGGCGGTGGCGCGAGGCGCTGGGACAAGACGGGGCACATCTTCCCCGCGGAGTTGCCGCAATGAGGCCATCGCTTCGCTTCCTCGTACTGGCGCTCGTCGGCTGGACGGGGGTCCGCGCCGCCAGCCTCGGCATGCTTCCGGGCGCCGAGATGTTCACGATCGACCGCAGCGAGGCCAAGCCGCCACCGATCGTCGCCACCCAATTCCCACCGATCGAGCCGGTCGCCCCGGGGCCCGGCTATCCGACACAAATGCCGTACTTCGTCGGGCCCCAGGGATTGCCGATCCAGATCCAGCCGGTCGCCCTGCCCGTCTATTATTCGCCGGCGGCGGTCTCGCCGCCCGCCCGGCTCACCCCCATTCTTCCGGAGCCGGCACCACACTTCTATTCACGCGTCCCCGCGCTCGACGAATGGCCGCTGTCGCGGATCGCCACTGCTTCGATGCCATCGCGCCCGCCGGCTATTCCGGCGCAGAGCGCTCCGCCCGCGCTGAGGCCGAATGCGTTCGACCGGATCCAGCTGAGCAGCTGGGCGCTGCTGCGCGGCCAGCAAGGCCAGGCGCTTGGAACGCCCTCGCTGGCATCGGGCGGGACGCTGGGCGCCAGTCAGGCGGGCGCCCGGCTGATCTACAACTTCGACCGGCGAATCGCGGCGGCGTTGCGCCTTAGCTCGGATGTCGGCCGTCGTGGCGGCGAAGTCGCCGCGGGCCTTCGCGTCCAGCCTGTCCCCGGCATTCCGGTCTGGCTGACCGCGGAGCGCCGGCAACGCCTCGGCAGTGCCGGATCGGGGCGCAACGCCTTCGCCCTGTTTGCCGAAGGCGGCGTCTACCAGACACCGATGCCGTGGCGGTTGCAGCTCGACGCTTATCTTCAGGCCGGAGTCGTCGGATTGCGCGACCGCGACCTGTTCGTCGACGGAGGCCTCACGTTCAGCCGGCCCCTGTTCCGTCAATTCTCGGGCGGATTCGGAATCTGGGGCGGCGCCCAGCCCGGAGTGTATCGCGTCGACGCCGGACCGCGCGTGACGATGAAGGTGCGCGACAACCTCAAGATCCACGTCGACTGGCGCCAGCGGATCGTCGGCAATGCGCAACCCGGCTCGGGACCGGCTCTCACCTTGGCCGGGGATTTCTAGCCGCCGCACCTTGGCCTCGCCGCCGCTTTGCGGCTAGTCCTTGCGGCCGCCAATGGACATCTACCTCCCGATCGCCGGACAATCGGTCAACGCGCTGTTCATCGTCGTGCTCGGCTTCCTGGTCGGGGTCCTGTCGGGCATGTTCGGGGTCGGCGGCGGATTCCTCACCACGCCGCTCCTGATCTTCTACGGAATCCCGCCGACCGTCGCCGTCGCGTCGGCCGCGACCCAGATCACCGGCGCCAGCGTCTCGGGCGTCATGGTCCACATGCGCCGCGGCGGAGTCGACCTCAAGATGGGCATGGTCATGATCGTCGGCGGGCTGTTCGGCTCGATCGTCGGCGCGGCCCTGTTCCGGCTGCTCCAGTCGAGCGGCCAGATCGATGTGGTCATCGGCTTCCTCTACGTCGTCATCCTCACGTGGATCGGCGGCCTGATGCTCAAGGATGCGCTGGTCGCGCTCGGCTATGTGCCGGCGCCGCCTTCCCGCGAGCAACCGCGCCACAATCGCTGGGTCGCCTCGCTCCCGCTCAGGTGGCGCTTCTACAGCTCCGGCCTGTACATTTCGCCGCTCGCGCCGTTCATCCTCGGCTTCCTCGCCGGAACGCTGACCGTCCTTCTGGGGATCGGCGGCGGGTTCATCCTCGTGCCGGCGATGATCTATTTGCTCGGAATGGCTCCGCGGGTGGTGGTCGGCACGAGCCTCGTCATGATCCTCGCGGTGACCGCCGTGACGACCATGGTCCATTCGCTGACGACGCGGGCGGTCGACGTTGTCCTGGCGGCCCTGCTCCTCGTCGGCGGCGTGGTCGGCGCGCAATACGGCGCCCTGCTGACCCTGCGGGTCAAGCCCGACATGATGCGGCTCGCGCTGTCGGTGATCATCCTGCTCGTCGCCATTCGGATGGCCCTCGGCCTCGCCTGGCGGCCCGACGAAATCTATTCGATCGAGTATCTGTGAGCGCGCGCCTCGTCTCGCTCCTGATGCTGGCCGTGGCGCCGCTTCTGATGGCGGCCGAAAAGCCGGTCCTGGTGCCCGACATATCCTCGCGGCAGGTGCAGATCCGCTACAGCTTCACCGGCGCGCAACTCCTGCTGTTCGGGGCGATCGTCTATCCCGGAGGCCGGGCCCCGGACCGCCCGGCCGACATCATCGTCGTGCTTCGCGGACCCGTCCAGCCGATCCTGGTCCGCGAGAAGCAGAAGATCGCCGGGATCTGGATGAACGCCGACTCCAACCGCTTCCGCTCCGCTCCTTCCTTCTACGCGGTCGCCTCGTCGCGCCCGATTGGCGATCTCGTCGACGACCGCACCGCGGCGATCTACGAGCTCGGGCTCGGCGATCTTCAGCTGTCGCCCGGCGGCGGCGCGCTGCCGGAAAAGGAGCGGCGATTCGAGGAGGGCCTGCTCGACCTTCGCGAACGGCAGAGGCTCTATTCGGAAAACCCGCGCGGTGTCGAAATCACCGATCGCGTGCTGTACCGCGCGGTCATCGCCATTCCGAGCCAGGTGCCGGTCGGAACCTACACGGCGGAAACCTTCCTGGTCGACCGCGGCCGGGTGCTGGCGGCCGCGACGCGCGACATCCAGATCAACAAGTCCGGCTTCGAGCTGTTCGTG
>DASURT010000007.1:0-2329 GCA_036375515.1 Sphingomicrobium sp. | reverse complement strand
GACGATCGCCCTGACCCCGAGGTGCGCCGAGCGGATCACCGTGTCGATATTCCGCAACGGCGCCGGGTCGGCGGCAATGACATGGATGTCGACCCCGAGCCGATTGGCATGAAGGCCGATCGGCTGCTGGACGCCCTGGGCTCGGTCGATCGTGTACAGCGCGGGATGCGCATGCAGCACGACCTGGCCGTTGCGGTCGATCGCCTGGCGGCCGCCCTTGAACAGCTCGTCGATGTCGGACTGCTCGACCTGATGCCCGCCGAGCTCGACCTCGACGTTGGCGACGTCGCTCACGAGGCCGCCGGCGCCGTAGCTCGCCCAGACGTCCTCGACGGTCACGCCCGACATTCGCTCTGCGAGCTCGACTGCCTCACGGACCGCGAACTCGCTCGCGGCCATGTCGGTGATGTAGCCGCGCTTGACCCCGCGGCTTTCTCGCTGACCGGTCCCGAGAACGGTCAGCCTGCCGTCCTCTTGCGAAGTACCGATCAGCGCGCTGACCTTCGACGAGCCGATGTCGAGCGCGGCGATGAGGGGTTGATCGGCGGGCGCGGCCACGGCTTGACTTTCAACCCTCCTTCGGCGGCGCATCGCCGGCGATCGGCTCCCCCGGGGAGCGCGGCAGCCGCACGATCATTTTGCCGGGAATCCTAAGGTCGAAGCGGACGATCCCGCGGCCCAGCAGCCCGCTGGAGCGGTCGACTTTCGCGAATCTTTGAAGCGCGGCGCGCGAGGATTGCTCGCCTTCGGGAAGGGCGATCGTCTCGCCCGACTGGAAATTGAGGTCCCAGCGGCGACCCCCGACCCAGGTCGCCGAGGCGAGCTGCGGCTCGAGCGTCGGCACCGAATCCATGAGCCGGTCGAGCTCCTCGCTGTGCGCGTTTGCGCCCGGCCCGATCAGCAGCGGCAGATCAGGCATTTTCGTGACCGGAACCCGGTCGAGCACGACTCCTTCGCGGTCGATCAGCGCAAGCTGGCCCTTGTTCTGCCACAGGGCGGAGGGGGTCCGCTCGACGATGTCGATGACCAAAGTGTCCGGAAGGCGGCGCGAGACGCGGGCGTCCTTGACCCAGCCGAACTGCAGCAGCTGCTTGCGGATCGCGCCCACATCGACCAGCGGCTGCGGCGCCTTGGCCGACCCGGCCTGGTTCGCGGCGCGATGGAGCTCCTCGTTGACCACCTGGTCGACGATCCTGCGGTCCATGTGATTGATTCCGACGATCTGATAACCGCTGACGGTGAAGCCGGCGCGACCCACCGCCGCCCCGGCCGACCGCTCCGCTTTCGCGGGGATGTCGAGGGCGACGAGCACCACGAGGGCGATCGCAAGCAAGAAACCGCCGAGCGTCAGGCCGGCGAGCTTGTTCGCCCGCGCCTGGTCGACCGGCAGCCTCTTGGCGATCTTCCTGGGGACGGCGACCTTGGCCGAAGCCTTGCGCGGTTTCGCCCTTCCCCCTCCCCCCCTTCGGACATGCGCCTCGCTCACTCAAGCGCCTCCTCGATCAAACGCTCGACCAGCTCGCCGTAGCTGATGCCCTTGAGCTTCGCCTGTTCGGGCACCAGGCTCAAGGGAGTCATTCCCGGCTGGGTGTTCACCTCGAGCAAGTACAGGCCGGCTTCGCCCTGCTCGTCATCCCAGCGGAAATCGGAGCGTGACGCACCCTTGCAGCCAAGCAGGCGGTGCGACTTCGCCGCCATGTCCATCATCGCTTCGGCGATTCCGGGCGGAACCTGGGCGGGGCAGACGTGGACGGTGAGGCCGTCCGTATATTTCGCGTCATAGTCGTAGAAGCCGGCCTTGGGCTTCAATTCGGTGACGGCGAGCGCCTCGCCGCCCATCACGGCGACGGTCAACTCGCGGCCCTTGATGAACGGCTCGGCGAGGAGCCGCTCGAAATGATTCCACGGCCCTTCGACATCCCGGCCGATGGGGTTACCGTAATTACCGTCGGTCGTGACGATCGCGACACCGACCGAGGAGCCCTCATTGACGGGCTTGAGGACATAGGGCCGGGCCATCGGATCTTCGCGGAACAGGCTCTCGCTTTCGACGACGCGCCCTGCGGGCATCCGGATCCCATGCGGGACCAGCACCATCTTGGTCAGTTCCTTGTCGATCGCGATCACCGACGTTTCGAGCCCGCTGTGCGTGTATTTGAGGCCCATCAGATCCATCATGCCCTGGACCGTGCCGTCCTCGCCGGGAGTCCCGTGGAGCGCGTTGAACACGACGTCGGGCTTCAGCTCGGCCAGGCGCCGGGCGACGTCATGCCCCATCTCCAACTCGGTCACGTGCCGCCAGCCGCGCTCGCGCAGCGCGAGCGCGACC
>DASURT010000006.1:0-3783 GCA_036375515.1 Sphingomicrobium sp. | reverse complement strand
GGCTATGTCGGGTTGGAAGGCGGCGTGCTGTTCCCGCGGGACAGCAGTATCGCCATCGACACCGACCCGACCGACGATACCAACCTGTTCGATACGGGGATCGATGTCGACTACAAGACCGGCTACGACCTCGACCTCATCGGCGGCTACGACTTCGGCATGTTCCGGCTCGAAGGCGAGTTTGGATACAAGCACGCCAAGGCCGACCGGCTCCAGCTCGACTCCGACCTGCAGGACCTCATCGAAGACGATCTCGAACGCCCGCTGACGGCCGACGAGCTGGACCTCAACGGCAAGGTTCGCGTGTGGTCGGGGATGCTCAACGCGCTGCTCGATTTCGGCGGCGACCGCGGCTTCGGCGGCTATGTCGGGGCCGGCGCCGGCATCGCCAGCGTGAAGTTCAGCGAAGGCGGCAGCAGCGACAAGGACAGCGGCTTCGCCTGGCAGCTGATCGCCGGCGTTCGAACCGCCATCAGCGACAATATCGATCTCGGCCTCAAGTACCGGTATTTCCGGACGAAGCGCCTCAACTTCGACACCAGCCTCGACTTTGGCGGAGACGTGTTCGACCTCGGCGCGAGGAGCCGTTTCACCTCGCACAGCCTGCTGGCGAGCCTGATCTACAACTTCGGCGCGCCGGCGGCGCCTCCGCCGCCCCCGCCTCCGCCGCCGCCTCCGCCACCCCCGGCGGCTCCGGCGACCCAGACCTGCCCGGACGGGTCGGTGATCCTGGCGACCAGCATCTGTCCGGCGCCTCCGCCGCCTCCGCCGCCTCCGCCGGTCGAGCGGGGCGAGCGCGGGTAACAGCACCCGCAGTGCTCCATAGGGGGCGATGCGTACCCCGGGCGAAGCAGAGCGGCTTCGCCCGGGTTTTTTCTTGATCACCGAGGAGAATGAGCTATAGGCGCGCCCTCGCGTCGGGCTTGCCCGGCGTAACCGTCCGAGACAGCTGCTGGGGCTTGCCCCTTAATCTGCGGCCTAGACGGGGACAGGAATCATTCGGAGCGGGTCACCGCTCCGTCGTGCGTTGCTTGCGGCGCCATCGATCCAACTCCCCACGGACACTTAAGCGCTTGGGCGTTTGCCCAGGCTTTTGTTGAACCTCGCTCGAAGCGATTCGAGTGAAAATGGAGTTGGCATGGATCGTTCGCAAAAAGCCGATCTGGTCGACGAGCTGAAGCAGGTCTTCACCGAGACCAGCGTGGTGGTCGTCACCCGCAATCTCGGGCTCTCCGTGGCGCAATCCACGGAGCTGCGGTTGAGGATGCGCGACGCCGGCGCCCAGTTCAAAGTTGCGAAGAACCGGCTTGCCCTCATCGCGCTCGAGGATACGCGTTACAAGCCGATCGGCGACCTTCTCAAAGGTCCGACCGCGCTTGCGACCTCGGGAGACCCCGTCGCGGCCGCAAAGGTCGCGGTGGAGTTCGCCAAGACGACCGACAGGTTCGAGATCGTCGGCGGAGCGATGGGCGACACCGTGCTCGACGTTGCGGGAATCAAGGCGCTCGCCGCCCTCCCGTCGCTCGACGAGCTGCGCGCGAAGATCGTGGGCCTCATCCAGGCGCCCGCGACCAAGATCGCCCGCACCGTCAACGAGCCCGGCGCTCAGCTGGCGCGGGTCTTCGCCGCCTACGGGGCCCAGGCCGCGTAAGCCGCAACATCATCAACGCACGACAACAAGGGGCTGGTGGCCCACCAAGGAGTATCAAATGGCTGACATCACCAAGCTGGTCGACCAGCTTTCCGAACTGACCGTCCTCGAGGCCGCGGATCTCGCCAAGGCGCTCGAAGAGAAGTGGGGCGTCTCGGCCGCTGCCGCGGTCGCGGTCGCTGGTCCGGCTGCCGCCGGTCCCGCCGCTCCGGCCGCCGAGGAGAAGACCGAGTTCGACGTCATTCTAACCGGCGACGGCGGCAAGAAGATCAACGTGATCAAGGAAGTCCGCGCGATCACCGGCCTCGGCCTCGGCGAGGCGAAGGCGCTGGTCGAGGGCGCTCCCAAGCCGGTCAAGGAAGGCGTCAACAAGGACGAGGCCGAGAAGATCAAGAAGCAGATCGAGGACGCCGGCGGCACCGTCGAGCTCAAGTGACCGAGCAATCCGTCAGGATCGCGTAGAGTCATCCCGGCGCAGGCCGGGATCCATGAATAGGATGGATTCCCGCTTCCGCGGGAATGACGAGTAGCGGGGGCGGCTCTCAATGGGCCGCCCCTTTTGGTAACGGCATTTGCTTTGGAGTGAGTGGAACATGGCGGAAGGGGTTATCGCGTCCGATCAGCTGCGGTTGTTCATCGAGAGGGTCGAGCGGCTCGAGGAGGAGAAGAAGGGAATCGCGGACGACATCCGCGACGTCTATGCCGAGGCCAAGGCCAACGGCTACGACACCAAGATCATGCGGATGATCGTGCGGTTGAGGAAGATGGAGACGCATACACGCCAGGAGCAGGACGCGCTGCTGGAGACCTATCGCCAGGCGCTCGGCTTGGCGTAAGAGTTCCGCCATGGCCGGCCATTCCAAGTTCAAGAACATCATGTACCGGAAGGGGGCGCAGGACAAGAAACGCTCCGCCCTCTTCTCGAAGCTGGCGCGTGAAATCACCGTCGCGGCCAAGATGGGCCTGCCCGACCCCGAGGCCAACGCGCGGCTCCGTGCCGCGATCATCGCCGCCCGCGCACAGTCGATGCCCAAGGACAATATCCAACGGTCGATCGACAAGGCCAGCGGCGGCGATGCCGAGAATTACGAGGAGATCCGCTACGAGGGCTTCGGGCCGGGCGGCGTCGCCTTGATCGTCGAGGCGCTGACCGACAACCGCAACCGCACCGCCACCAATGTCCGCACGATCTTTTCGAAGAACGGCGGCAACCTGGGCGCGGGCGGCAGCGTCAGCCACGGGTTCTCGCGGCTTGGGCTGATCGAATATCCCGCGAGCGCGGGCGATTCCGACAAGGTGCTGGAAGCGGCGATCGAGGCCGGAGCGGAGGACGTAGAATCCGACGAGGAGGGGCATCGCATCTGGACCAGTGTCGAAAGCCTGCACGATGTTGCGAAGGCGCTTGAGCCGATGCTCGGCGAGGCCGAGGGCGCGAAGCTCGCGTGGCGGCCATCGACCGAGGTCGAGGTGCGCGGCGAGGATGCCCAACAACTGCTGAAGCTGATGGATGCGCTCGACGAGGACGATGACGTCCAGACCGTCTGGGGCAATGAAAAGATCCCCGATGAGGAGCTGGCCAACTTCGCGTGAAGATCCTCGGCCTTGATCCCGGGCTCGGCACCACGGGCTGGGGCCTCATTGAAGCGCAGGGAAACCGCCTGTCGCACGTCGCCAATGGGCAATTCACAACAAAAACCACTGCTGGCTTGCCGCGGCGGCTGGCGTCGCTTGCCGAGCAACTTGAGCAACTCATCGCCGAGCACCGCCCGGACGCCGCCGCGGTCGAGGAGGTGTTCGTCAACCAGAATCCGCAATCGACGCTGAAGCTCGGCCAGGCGCGCGGAGTGGTGATCATGGCCGCGGCCCGCGCCGGTATGGACGTCGGCGAATATGCGGCGCGGCTGGTGAAGAAAGCCGTGGTCGGCACCGGCGGAGCCGAGAAGGCGCAGGTTCACGCGATGGTCGCGCGGCTGCTTCCCGGAGCGAAGATCGCCGGCCCGGACGCGGCGGATGCGCTCGCCGTGGCGATCACCCACGCGCATCATCTCGCTTCCGCGAAGCGGCTTGGCTGACCCAGTTTCACGAATTTACTGGATTGCTTCGCTACGCTCGCAATGACAGCTTGAGGCCAT
>DASURT010000005.1:0-17057 GCA_036375515.1 Sphingomicrobium sp. | reverse complement strand
AGTTCGTCGAGAAGCAGGCGCTAGGTGGCGGAATCTACTGGGCGCTCGGGATCGACGGCATCGCCTTGCTGCTGATCGTCCTTACCGCCTTCCTGATGCCGATCTGCATCGGGGCGAGCTGGCGCTCAATCGAGAAGCGCGTGCCGGAATATATGTCGTCATTCCTGCTGATGGAGGCCCTGATCATGGGCTCCTTCACGACGCAGGACCTGTTCCTGTTCTACGTCTTCTTCGAGGGCGGCCTCATCCCGATGTACCTGATCATCGGCATCTGGGGCGGCGCCGAGCGCATCAAGGCGAGCTACAAGTTCTTTCTCTACACCTTCCTCGGCTCGGTGCTGATGCTGATCGCGATGCTCTACATGGTGAGTGTCGCGCACACGACCTCGATTCCGGCGCTGATGGCGTTCGATTTCACGCCGGCGGCGCAGACGTGGCTGTTCCTCGCCTTTTTCTCGAGCTTCGCCATCAAGTTGCCGATGTGGCCGGTCCACACCTGGTTGCCCGACGCTCACGTCCAGGCGCCGACCGCGGGATCGGTGATCCTCGCCGGCGTGCTGCTGAAGCTCGGCGGCTACGGCTTCATCCGCTTCTCGCTGCCGATGTTCCCCGAGGGATCGGCCGAGTTCATCCCCTTCATGTTCGTGCTGTCGGGGATCGCGGTCGTTTATACCAGCCTGGTCGCGCTGGCGCAGACCGACATGAAGAAGCTGGTCGCTTATTCGTCGGTCGCGCACATGGCGTTCGTCACCTTCGGGCTGTTCGCGATGAACCGGCAGGGCATCGAGGGGGCGATGATCGTGATGCTCAGCCACGGCCTCGTCTCGGGCGCGTTGTTCCTCGTGGTCGGGGTCATCTACGACCGGCTGCACACGCGCGAGATCGCCCGGTTCGGCGGCCTCGCCGACAACATGCCCGGCTATGCGTTGCTGTTCATGATCTTCACCATGGCAAACATCGCGCTCCCCGGCACCAGCGGCTTCGTCGGAGAGTATCTGAGCCTGTTCGGCACCTATCGCGTATCGACGTGGGGAGCGGTTGCCGGCACGACGGGAATCATCCTCAGCGCGGCCTACATGCTCTGGCTTTACTGGCGCATCTGCTTCGGTAGCCAGCGCAACGCCGATGCGGCGGCCATGCCCGACCTTAGCATCCGCGAATGGTGGCTGCTTGGCCCGATCGCGCTGGCGGTGATGTGGATGGGCATTTACCCGGAGAGCTTCATGCGGCCGATCCGCAACGATGTGGGGCGGGTGCTCATCCGGCTCGAGCGGGTTGCTCCCTCCGGGGACTCCGCGCTGACGCTCGGCAAGGGCGCGATGCACACGGGCGAAGATCACGGAGCCACGCACTGATGGGCCGGTTCGCGCCCCTTCTTCCCGAAATCGTACTGACGGTCGGCGGACTTGCGCTCATGATGCTGGCCGCCTTTGCCGGCCGCCGGCGATCGGGGCTGGTCGGCTGGCTGTCGGTCGCGGTCCTGATCGCGGCGACGGTCGCGCTGATCGGTGCGCCCTCGCACGCCGGACCGGTGTTCGACGGTCTGCTCGCCGCCGACCTTTTCGCAAGCTTCGGCAAGGCGATCATCTTCCCCGCCTCGGCCGTGGCGATCATCGCCGCGCGCGGCTGGTTCGAGCGGGGGAGCGAGCACGCGTCCGAATATGGGGTGCTGATCGTCTTCGCCGCGGTGGGAATGAGCGTGATGGTTTCGGCAACCAGCCTCATCTCGCTCTATGTCGGGCTCGAACTCAACAGCCTCGCCAGCTACGTGCTCGCATCCTACCTCCGGACCGACGAGCGATCGGCCGAGGCGGGCCTTAAGTATTTCGTGCTCGGGGCGCTCGCGAGCGGGATCCTTCTTTACGGCATATCCCTGCTCTACGGTTTTACCGGCACCACGAATTTCACCGGCCTCGCCGCCGCCTTCGGACGGGAGGCGCCGTCGCTCGGGTTGCTGTTCGGCCTCGTCTTCGTGCTCGCCGGACTCGCGTTCAAAATCAGCGCGGTGCCGTTCCACATGTGGACCCCCGACGTCTATGAGGGCGCACCCACGCCGGTGACGACCTTCTTCGCGTCGGCACCCAAGGTCGCCGGAGTGCTGCTTTCCGTGAGGCTGTGCATCGAAGGGCTCGGGCCGGCGACCGACGCATGGCGGCAGATCGTCATCTTCGCGGCGCTGGCCTCGATCTTCCTCGGCGCCATCGCCGCCTACGGCCAGACGAACATCAAGCGGTTGCTCGCCTATTCGTCGATCAACAATGTCGGCTTCGCCCTGATCGGGCTCGCCGCCGCCGGTCCGCAGGGGGCGTCCTCGGTCCTCTTCTACATGGCGGTTTACGTGGTGATGACGGTCGGCGCCTTCCTCTGCGTGCTGTGGATGCGCGACGAAACCGGCGCGCAGGTCGAAAGCATCGCCAGCCTGTCCGGCCTGTCGCAGCGGCAACCCGGGTTCGCGGGGGCACTGGCGATCTTCATGTTCAGTCTTGCCGGAGTCCCGCCCTTGTTCGGCTTCTGGCCCAAGCTGTTGGTGTTCAACGCGGCGGTTCACGCAGGCTACGTCGCGCTGGCGGTCGCCGGCATCCTCGGGGCGGTGATCGGCGCCTATTATTATCTGAAGATCGTCAAGGTCATGTACATGGACGAGCCGGCGGCGCCCTATGCGCGCGTGCGCGAACCGGCGCAGGGCGCGCTGGTCCTGCTCGCCGCCGTCGCGGTCTCGCCGCTCGGCTATCTCTTCATCGCGCCGCTCGGAGCTATCGCCGACAGGGCCGCGGGGGCGCTCTTCTGACGCGCCTCCGAATCGTCGAACGCACCGGTTCGACCAATGCCGACGTCATCGCCGATTCTGCCACCGCGGAGGGCGACTGGCTGATCGCGTTGCACCAGGATTCAGGCCGCGGCCGGCAAGGGCGCGAATGGGTTTCGGCCGCCGGCAATTTCTACGGAAGCACCCTGGTGCATATAGACCCCGGCGATCCGGCGGCGCCGGCATTGTCGCTCGCGGCGGGGCTGGCGCTGGTCGAAGCCGTCGACGTCGCGGTTCCGGCCCAGCCGCTGATGCTCAAATGGCCCAACGACCTGATGCTGGGCGGCAAAAAGCTCGGGGGAATCCTGCTCGAGCGCAGCGGCGACCGGATTGCCGTGGGTTTCGGCGTGAACCTCGCCGAGGCGCCGTCGCTGCCCGACCGACGGGCCGCCGACCTGGACGGCCGGATCGCGCCCGAGGCCTTCGCGCCCCTGCTGGCGGGAAGCTTCGCGCGCCTCTTGTCGCTGTGGCGATCGAGCGAGCCGTCGCTGCTCGCCCAGGCATGGCTGGCCCGCGCGCATCCGATCGGAACGAGGCTTAAGGTCCATGGCGGCATGAATGAACTCGTCTCCGGCCGATTCGCCGGCCTGGAGCCGGACGGCGCGCTTCGCCTGGCGCTCGATGACGGGTCCGTCGAAACGGTCCGGGCCGCCGACGTGACGATCGATTAAAGCGGCGCGCCCGGCGAGCCGCCGCTCGCGGCCGCCATCGCCTGACCGCCTTTGCGATCCACGGCGGTTGTCCTAATGGACCGGCATGCTTTTGGCGATCGATGTCGGAAACACAAACCTCGTGTTCGCGCTCGTCAAAGGCGGGGAGATCCGGGCGCGTTGGCGGATCGCGACTGACCCGCGCCGGACCGCGGACGAATATGCCGTCTGGCTTTACCAGCTGCTCGAACTTGAGGGCTATGACAGCGACGACGTCGGCGCAGTGATCATCGGCACGGTCGTGCCGCGCGCTCTCCACAACCTCGAAGTGCTGTCCAAGAAGTATTTCAAGGTCGAGCCGCTGATCGCCGGACAGGGCGCCGCGGGATGGCCGATCGCGCTCGACGTCGACGAACCGCACAATGTCGGCGCCGACCGCGCGCTCAACGCCATCGCCGCGCATGCGAAATATCCCGGCGACCTGATCGTGATCGATTTCGGGACCGCGACGACGTTCGAGGTGGTCGGCCCGGACGGCGCCTACCGGGGCGGCATCATCGCGCCCGGGATCAACCTCTCGGTGGAAGCGCTCGTCAGCGCGGCGGCCAAGCTGCCGCGCGTCGCCATCGAGGCTCCGGCGGACACGAAGGTCGTGGGCCGGACGACCGAGAAGCAGATGATCGTCGGCATCTACTGGGGCTATGTCGACATGCTGGAGGGGCTGACCGCGCGGCTGAAGCGCGAGATCGGCAAACCCGTGACGGTGGTCGCCACCGGCGGCCTCGCGGAGCTGTTCGACAAGCATACCGACATCTTCGATGCGATTGAGCCCGATTTGACCATTCAGGGGTTGGGCCTGCTCCACCAACGGATCGTGTCGGCCTGAGATGAAGAGATGCCGATGATTCCGGGCGAAGAGCTCCTGTTCTGCGCGCTCGGCGGCTCGGGCGAAATCGGCATGAACGTCAATCTCTACGGCTGCCGGGGCCGGTGGATCATGGCCGACCTGGGCCTGAATTTCGCCGGGCCTGACTATCCCGGGATCGAGCTGATCCTCCCCGACCTCGAGTTCATCGAGGATCAGCAAGAGCGGCTAGCGGGGATCATCCTGACCCACGGCCACGAGGACCATATCGGCGCGCTGCCGTACCTCGCCGAGGAGCTGAGGGTCCCGCTGTTCGCGACTCCGTTCACCGCCGGGCTAATCGCCGGAAAGCTGGAAGAGGAGGGGCTGACCGGGCGGGTCAAGCTCAACATCGTCGAGCGCGGCGGGAGCGTCGACCTGGGTCCCTTCCGGGTGAGCTTCGTCGCATTGTCCCACTCGATCCCCGAGGGGAACGGGCTCCTGATCGAGACTCCGTTCGGGAACGTGTTCCACACCGGCGACTGGAAGATCGACGAGACTCCCGTAATCGGCGAAGCGCCGAGCACCGAGGTGCTGACCGACATCGGCGACCAGGGCGTGCTCGCCTTGGTCTGCGATTCCACCAACGTCTTTCAGGAGCAGCCGTCGGGATCGGAGGAGGGGGTTCACGCGGGCCTCCTGGCGCAGGCGACGATGGCCAAGGGGCGGGTGCTGGTCACGACCTTCGCCTCGAACGCCGCGCGGTTGCAGACCATTGGACGAGTCGCGCGCGAGACGGGCCGGCGGGTGTGCATCGCGGGGCGCTCGCTGGAGCGCATATTGAGGGTCGCTCAGGCAACCGGCTATCTTCAGGATTTCCCGGCTCCGGTCAGCTTCGACGAGGCGATGCGCCTACCCCGTGACGAGGTCCTGATCATCGCCACCGGAGGCCAGGGCGAACCGCGCGCGGCGCTCGGCCGGATCGCCGCCGGCACCCATGATCTCAAGCTCACCACGGGCGACACCGTGATCTTCTCGTCGCGGATCATTCCCGGAAACGAGATCGCCATTGGCCGGATCATGAACCAGCTGTCCGACCTCGGCGTGCCAATCATCACCGAGCGCCAGGCCCACGTCCACGTCTCCGGCCATCCCGGCAGGCCCGAGCTGATCGCGATGTACGACTGGGTGCGGCCGCAAATCGTCGTGCCCGTTCACGGCGAGGCGCGGCACCTCGCGGAACAAGCCAGGCTCGCGCTCGGCCACGGAATTGCACATGCGGTCGTGCAAAAGAACGGCGAAGTGATCCGGCTGGCGCCGGGAGAGCCGCGGAAGGTCGACGAAGTGCGGGTCGGCCGCCTCGTCCTGGACGGCGACGTGATCCTTCCGGCCGACGGCTCGACGATCAACGAGCGGCGGCGGATCGGCTACGGCGGGCTCGTCACAGTTGCCCTTCCGGTGGCGGAGGACGGCACCCTCGCGGGTACGCCGATGGTCCGCCCGTTCGGTGTGCCGGTCGAGGAGGACCGCGACGATTTCATCGCCGACGCAACCGACGCGGCGACCAAGGCCTACACCGCGGACGGCGACGAGGAGCGCGTCCGCGAGGCCGTGCGCCTCGCGGTCCGCCGCTGCGCGACCCTGTGGACCGGGAAGAAGCCGCTGGTCGAGGTCATGCTGCTACAGGTCGCGCAGTGACATCATGAAGCTGACCTCGATCATTGCCATCTATGTGCTGTTCTTCGCCGCGAGCGCCTTCTTCCTGTTGCCGTTCGGAGTGAAGACTACGGAGGAAGTGGGCGGCGAGAAAGTTCCCGGCCAGGCCGACAGCGCTCCGCACCAGTTCGACCTCAAGCGCCATTTGCTGAAGGCCGCGCTCGTCGCCGCGATCCTGTTCGCGATCTATTATGCGAACTGGTCCTACGGCTGGATCAGCCCGGACGACCTCGACTTCTACAATCCCCGCTAACGTCGCCGGTCGATCGCCTGTCCGAGCGCGGCGTAGAGCTTGCCCATGTCCGAGGACATCAGCGTCACCGCGATCATCCCGCCGTCGCGTTCGGCGAGGACCCGGCGAAGCATCGCCTCGAAATCGTGGACATAGCGGTTGACCGAGCGCTGGAACTCGAGGTCCGCGTCGTAATGCGCCCGGATCGCGCGGGTCTCGCTCCCGCCCATGAGCCGCACCGCGCGACGCGTGAAGACGCCGCGATTGCCCTTGAGGTAGGCGCCCCAGGCCTTGTCGTCGATTTCGTCCGCCAGGATCTTTCCGACGTCGATCGCGGCCGAGTGCATCGAATCGATCAGCAGCGCGACACGCCGCGCGAACGCCTCGCTGTCCTTCTCGCGCTGATCCCTTTCCGTCACCTCGATGTGGTGTTCGAGCGCGGCCGCGCTCTGGCCGAGCGTGAGCATCTGCCGGGTCAGGCGATCCGAAGCCGCGCGGGCGGAATCGACCGCGCGCGCGGCGACCGCCTCGACCTCGCGCAGGCGCTCCTCGACGCTCTCGCGGATGACCCGCTCGAGCGCCCGCCGGGTTTCGTCGGACAGCTTGCCCACGGTCTCGGGGATGACCCCCTGGATCGCCTCGCGGGCGCGCTCGGCGGCGTGCGAAGCGGCCTCCTTGACCTGCACGAGGGCGGCGACGAGGGCGGGGCCGGTCTCCGCGCTGAGGTTGCCGGCTTCGCGTCCGGCCTGCGCGATCACCGACGCAAGTTCCGCCAGCCTGGATTGCGCGTCGCCCACGCCATCGTCGATGCTCGCGAGCAAGGCGGTGAAACGGTCCTCCTGCTCGGCGACCATGCCGGCCGCGAGGGACATTCGCTCGCTGGCCTCGACCGCCGCGTCCCGCATCCAGCCGATTTCCGGCTTGGCGGCCTGCGCGGCCTCGGCGAGCCGGTCGGCGCTGCCCTGAGCATCGCCGATGGCGGTTCCGATTCCCTCACGAATCTCGGTCGTGAGCCGTTCGATGCTCTCGCGGATCGCGGCCGTGCGTTGGGCGATGAAGCCGATCGCATTGTCCTGCGTCGCGGCCTGCGTCGCCAGCGTGTCGAGCTCCGCGCGGGCACGGCCCAGCGAATTGAGAAAGTGATTGGCACGCTCGTCGCCCTGCGACGCAAGCTGAGAGAACCGCTCGTCGATCAGCGCGAGCCCGCGGTCGATCTCGGCGATCATCCGCTGCGAGGCGCGGTCCTGCTCCGCCACCCGGCCGGACAGGTCCCCGAGCGATACATTGGCATGATCGATGTTCGACGCGAGCGATTCCGCGGCTTCCGCGCCGGCCCGGCCGATGCCCGCCGAGGCCTGTTCGACCAGTGCCGTCACCGCCGCGGCCTGCACGTCGATCCCGGTCCGGATTTCCTCGAGCGATGTCGACGCGCGGACGAGCAGCGCGTCGAGAGCTCCCGAAAAGCTCGACTCCGCTTCGCCGACCCGCGTTGCGGCCGCCGAGCCGGCGCTCTCGATCTCGGCGAGCCTCGATGCGAGACGCTGCACCGCGGCGCCGACCAGCTCGTCGGCCTTCTGCGCCTGCTCGGCGAGGTTGGCGACATGCTCGGCGAATTCAGCAGTCCGGCTGGAGGATTCGCCGCCCACGGCTCGAATCTGCTCGGCCAGCGAGCGCGCGGTCGCCTCGGCGCGCGGAAGGTCGTCGAGAATGACCGCGATGTCGTTGCGCGCGGATTCGGCGGCGCGGTCCAGCGCCTCGCCGTGCCGGATGAGACGTTCGCTGCTCGTGTCGAACTCCCGGGTGATGCCGCTGAGCTTGCCGGTCGCCTGGTCGCCGAGCTCCATCAGGTGCCGAGTGATCATCGTCAGCTCGGCTCGACTGTCGGCAATCCGCTGCGACAGCACCTCCAGAAGCGCTTCGAGCGATTGCGTTTCGGACCGCATCGCGATGACCGAATGGGTGAAACGCTCGGCTTCCTTGCGGCGGGTCCGGCCGAACATCAGCCAGGCCAGTCCGAGCAGTGCGAGCGGGCCGGCGGCGACCGCGATCCATTGCGCGATTGCCGGTGACGACAGCGGCTGCCCGACAAGCGTGCGGCCCGCGGACCAGGCGGTGAACGCCAGCCAGAGCGCGGCAAGGACCACCAGCCCGGTGCCGAGCACCCGGCGCCCGTCCGCGCCGCGCGCTTCCGCCTGCGACTCGGTCCATTCCCGCTGGTCGAACCGCGGCTGGATCGCGATCTGATCGACGGTCAGCTCGAGCGGCTGATCATCCTGCTCGACAAGTGTCGGGATCGGCTCGGCGCGTTGCGGGTTCGGGTTCATGGCATTTGCAGTTTACCATCTTTGTTCGTCCAAGAAAGCGATTAGAGAGGGCCCGCCGGACCGGCGGGTAAGGGGGAGAGAAGATGGCGCTCGGCGCTCTGATTGGCGCCTATCAGGAGGATGATTCCGGAGGGCTTCGGGCGCTGCTCCCGCTCGCCGGCCGGACGCTCGTCGAATATCAGGCCCGCTGCGCCGCCGCCGCCGGAGCCGCGCCGATCGTCGTCGTCGTCGAGCGCGTGCCCCAGGCGCTGCAGGACGCATTCGAACGGCTGCGCATCGACGGTGTCGGAGTCTTTCCGGTCAGCGACGTGAACGAAGCCGTGAGCCGCTTCGAGGCCGGGTCGATGATCCTCCTGATCGGCGATGGAGTGGTCCCGTCGGCCGGTCTGGTCGCGCAGCTCGCCGAGGACGCCGAGCCGGCGGTCGCGACGGTCCGCGACGACGAGGAGCACCACGCCTTCGAACGGATCGACGGCGAGGCGCGCTGGGCCGGCATCGCGCTGGTCGACGCCCAGCTCCTCGGGTCGACCGCGGCGATGCTTGGCGACTGGGACATCCAGTCGACCCTGCTCCGCCGGGCGCTCCAGGAGGGCGCGGTCCGGATTCCCGCCGCCGAAGGTTCAGGCGAGCCGTTGCTGGTCGAGAATGCGGAGCAGCTCGAAGGCTTCCAGCAGGCGATGATCGCCGGTTCGCGCGTCGCCCGGACCGACTGGGCGAGCCGCTATATCCTGCCGCCTGTCGAGGAATTCGCGACGACCAGGCTCTTGGAGACGCGGTTCCGGCCGGCATGGCTGATCTGGGCCGCGCTCGCGCTGACCCTGGGCGCCGCATTCGCCTTCGTTCGAGGCTGGCCCAACCTGGCGCTCGTCATGCTGATCCTCTCGACCCCGCTGGAT
This sequence comes from Sphingomicrobium sp., assembly GCA_036375515.1. Classification (GTDB taxonomy): domain Bacteria; phylum Pseudomonadota; class Alphaproteobacteria; order Sphingomonadales; family Sphingomonadaceae; genus Sphingomicrobium. The sequence continues at coordinate 7,589 of DASURT010000005.1, read as the reverse complement.
CTCGTTGCGAGCCGCCTCGCCACCTTGCGGCTTCGCCCTCTTCGGACTCGAATGGTGGGCCGTCTCGCGCTGTGGCCCGCCGCCGGGCTCGCGCTGTTCGCGCTCGGCTGGTGGCGGATGGAGCATGGGGCCGGTTGGGGGGCGCCCGTCTGCGCCGCGGGCGCGATCGCCTTCGCCGAGGCGGCCCGCATCGAGAAGGCGGCGCTGGCGATCCCCGGCGAGGTCTGGCTCTTGTCACGGCGCAACGCGATCTTCGCCGCGCTGCCCTTCGCCCTGGCCGGCGCGTGGACGGGCTATCTGGTGGCGATGGCGGTCTATGCCACTGTCTCATTTTATTACACGCAGCATGCGCGCCATCTGGGACTTGGTTGACCCAGCGTTAAATCAAACCTGATAAACGGTAGTTGAAATGCTGCCGGAGGAATGGCCAGGAGCTGCGGAGGCAGCCGACCAAAGCGCGTCCGCGCGCCGGGCGGGCGACCGCCTAGCGACGGTGCGCGTCGATTTCTTCCTCCACCCGGCCGAACGTCTGACCGAGCAGGAGCGGGCGCTGATGACCGCCATGCTCCACTGCCTCGTCGCCGGCATCGCCGATGAGGTTCGCGGGGCCTTGCCCAAGAGCATGGCGGCGGCGAACGACGAGGCGAACCTGGCGCTCGTCGAGACGCTGTCGTCCGCTCGATTGCTCGACCGTCCGGGCCTCGTTCGGCTCCTCCTTCGACGCGCCGACGAGGAACGGATCGCGGGCGCCGCGAATGCCCGGAGCGGCCGGCGCGAGGCGCGGGTGCTGCAGGGTCTCGTCAGCCACGATGACGGGGGCATCGCGGCCGCGGCGATGGCCCTGATCCTGGCTCGCGGCAGGCGAAAGGACCGCTTCGGCCAGGCCTTGCTGCATTTCGACGACCTCGGCGCCCACGAAGCGCGCGCCGTCGTCCATCTGATCTGCGCGGGCCTCCGCTCCGAGCTTACAAGCGTCGCCAGCGCCGCGGAAGCGGATCGCCTGCTCACCGCCGCCGCCGGCCAGGTGCTGGCGGGTCACGATCCGGCAAGCGGCATCGATGCGCTGACGGGGGCGCTCGTCGGACTGCTCCAGAAGGAAGGACACCTTAGCGACGAGCTGATCGTCGCCGGTGCGATGGAAGGCGAGATGACGTTCGTCGCCCACGCCCTGTCCTCGCGCTCGAGCGTTCCTCCCGAGGTCGCGATGGATGAGCTGCTGTCGGGCGACGACCGCCGCGCCATGGCCGTGCTTCGTCTCGCGGGCGTTTCCCGGACGGTCGCGGCGAGTCTCCTCGCCGGAGTTGGCGACCTGCTCGGGATTCCCGATCCCGGCCGGGCTATCAATGCGTTCGACCGGCTGACCGACGCCGAGGTCGAGGACGCTCGCACCTGGCTTATGACCGATGTCGCCTATCGAGCGGCCGTCACCGCCCTCGGATCCCGCCATGGCAAGCGCTCCATCTGACCCGCGCCCGGTCAAGGGACGCGTCGACGGGGCGGGGCGCCTGATATCCGCCGACCGCGAGCTCGAGGAGTTGCAGAAAGAGGCCGGGGCGAGGCTTGGCCAGACGCTCGCCCTGCCGCAGATCGCTGGCGTCGCGCAGCTCGCCCGGAAGCTCGGCATTCCCGTGTCGCGCCCGGCGATCGCGGGTTCGAGCGACCATGATCTCGAGCTGTGGGTCCGCGCGACGCCGGAGGGGGACGAGGTGGCGCTGGTCATCGAGGGCTGGACCGTCCGGCCGCCGGCCGCGCCGCGACTCGCTTCGCTGCTCGGCAGCGAGGGCGAAGCAGAGTCCTCCGAGTCGCCCAAGGAGTGGACGGCGGATGAAGAGCTGCGCCTGATCTCGCTTTCGAGGGAGCTTGCTGACTATCTCGGCGTGAACGTCTCCGACATTGCCGGTCAGCCGCTGACCCGGGTCATGCGTCTTGATGAAGACGAGGCCGGCGAAATGCCGCTGATCAGCGCGCTCGCCGCGCGGCGCGGCTTTTCGGGACAGCGCGCGCGCAGCCGCACCGAAGAGGGCCGGTCGATCATTCTTTCCGGAGAGGTCGTGACCGATGCCGGCGGCCAGTTCGCGGGCTTCAGGGGCACGGCCCGGACCGGAGAGGCGCCGAAGCCCGTGTCCGAACCCGCTCGGACCGCGGCTTTCGACCACGCGCTGGATGAAGCGCTTCGCTCTCCGCTCGACCGCATCATCGAAAGCGCCGAGCGCATCGTCGACCGCTCCGACGGGCCGCTGCGGAGCGATTATGCGAATTACGGCGGCGACATCGCGACTGCCGCTCGTCATCTGCTTTCGGTCATCCGCTCGATGAGCGAGGATCCGACGCAGGGTCAGCGCACGATCGACCTCGCCGCGCTCGCCGCCGAGGCCGTGGTGCTGCTCGAGGCTTCCGCCGAGGAACGGCAGGTCGCGCTCGAGCTCGACGCCAAGGGGACGCTTCCGGCGATCGGCGAGGAACGCGCCGTGATCCAGATCCTCGTCAACCTCATCGGCAATGCCGTGCGCCATTCGCCCGAGCGCGGCGCGGTGACGCTGACCTTCGCTCGCACGCCCGCCACCGCATCCGTCACGGTCTCGGACCAGGGACCCGGGATTGAGCCGGTGGATCAGCAGCGAATCTTCGAGCGATTCGAACGCGCCGGCGCAAAAGGGGCCGGCACCGGCCTCGGACTTGCAATCTCGCGACGCCTGGCGCGATCGATGGGCGGGGACGTGACGCTCGAAAGCGCATCCGGCGCAGGGGCGCATTTCACCCTGACGCTGCCGAGCCCCTAACGCTTTTCGACCGGAACGTACTCGCGCTGGGTCGCGCCGACGTAGAGCTGACGCGGGCGGCCGATCTTCTGTTCCGGGTCGCCGATCATCTCGTTCCACTGGGCGACCCATCCCACGGTCCGCGCCAGCGCGAACAGCGCCGTGAACATGTCGGTCGGGAAGCCGATCGCGTTGAGGATCACGCCGGAGTAGAAATCGACGTTCGGATAGAGCTTCTTCTCGATGAAATAGTCGTCGCTCAGCGCGATCCGCTCGAGCTCCTTGGCAACGTCGAGCACCGGATCGGAGATGTTGAGCTCCTTCAACACCTCGTCGGCGGTCGCCTTCATCACCTTCGCTCGGGGGTCGAAGTTCTTGTAGACCCGGTGGCCGAAGCCCATCAGCCGGAAGGGGTCGTCCTTGTCCTTCGCGCGGGCGATGTACTTCGGGATGTTCTCGACCCGGCCGATCTCGCGCAGCATGTTAAGCGCCGCCTCGTTCGCGCCGCCGTGGGCAGGGCCCCACAGGCAGGCAATCCCCGCGGCGATGCAGGCAAAGGGGTTGGCGCCGGACGAGCCGGCGAGGCGCACAGTCGAGGTCGAGGCATTTTGCTCGTGGTCGGCGTGAAGGACGAAGATCCGGCGCATTGCCTGCTCGACCACGGGATTGACGTGATAGGGCTCGGCCGGCACGCCGAAGGTCATCCTGAGGAAATTGCCGGTGTAGCTCAAGCTGTTGTCGGGATAGAGGAAGGGCTGGCCCATCGAATATTTGTAGGCCATCGCGGCGATCGTCGGCATCTTCGCGATCAGCCGGTGCGACGCGATCATCCGCTGCTCGGGATCCGTGATGTCGGTGCTGTCGTGGTAGAAGGCGGACAGCGCTCCCACCACTCCGCACATGATCGCCATCGGATGCGCATCGCGCCGGAACCCGCGATAGAAGGTCATCAGCTGCTCGTGCAGCATGGTGTGGCGCGAGATCGTGTAGGTGAAGTCGCCGAGCTCCTTGCCTGACGGAAGCTCGCCGTGGAGCAAGAGGTAGGCGATCTCCATGAACGTCGAGTTCTCGGCCAGCTGATCGATCGGATAGCCGCGATGCAAGAGGATGCCCTGCTCTCCGTCGATGTAGGTGATCGCGCTCTGGCAGCTGGCGGTCGAGGTGTAGCCGGGATCGTAGGTGAACATACCGGTCTCGCTGTAGAACTTGCGGATGTCGATCACCTCCGGACCGACCGAGCCGTCGAGCACGGGGAGGACGTGATTGGTCCCATCGATCCCAAGGGTCGCGGAGTTGTCGGTCATGCGTTCGGCTCCACCATCTGGTCGGCTATCCTGGCGAGGCTTTCGTCCCGGCCTAACAAAGCAAGTACATCAAATATCCCCGGAGAGGTCGTGCGACCGGTGAGCGCGGCGCGAAGCGGCTGCGCCAGTTTCCCGAGCTTCACTCCGCTCGCGTCGGCGACTTCGCGGATAGCCGCCTCTAGCGATTCCGCCTCCCATTTCGCAAGAGCAACAAGATTTTTGTGCGCTGCAGCGAGAAGTGGTCGCGCCTCGTCCGTCAGCAGAACGGACGCCGTCGCGTCGATCTCCAACGGGCGCTCGGCGAACAGGAACCGGGCGCCGTCCGCGAGCTGGTTGAGGTCGTGCGCGCGAGCCTTCAGCTCGGGCATGGCGCGGACCAGCAGGTCCTTGTCCTCGCCGGTGAGGCCGAGCGTCGGCGCGACCAGCTCCGCGAGTCGCCGGTCGTCCGCCTCGCGGATGTAATGGCCATTCAGATTCTCGAGCTTCTTGAAGTCGAACCGCGACGGCGACTTTCCGACGTGGTCGAGGCCGAACCATTCGATCGCCTGGTCGCGCGAGATGATTTCGTCGTCGCCGTGACCCCAGCCTAGCCGGAGCAGATAGTTCGAAACCGCTTCCGGCAGCATGCCCAGCTCGTCGCGATAGGCGTCGACGCCGAGCGCTCCATGCCGCTTCGACAGCTTCGCCCCGTCGGGGCCGTGGATCAGCGGGACGTGGGCATACACCGGCTCCGGCCAGTCCATCGCGCGGATGATCGCCAGCTGCCGGAATGCGTTGTTGAGATGATCGTCGCCCCGGATCACGTGGGTCACGCCCATGTCGTGATCGTCGACCACAACCGCCAGCATGTAGGTCGGCGTTCCGTCCGAGCGGAGCAGGATGAAATCGTCGATCTCGCTGTTCTGGACGGTGACTCGGCCCTGCACGCGATCGTCGATGGCCGTTTCTCCCTGACGCGGCGCCTTGAGCCGGATGACGAACGGCTTGTCGCCCTGGTTCTCGGTGACGTCGCGCCACGGACTGTCGATCCGGAACGGCCGCCGCTCCTTCGCCGCCAGCTCGCGCTGGGCCGCCAGCTCGTCCTGGGTCATGTAGCAGCGGTAGGCGTGCCCGCGATCGAGCAGCCTGTGCGCGATTTGCGCGTGGCGCGCCCAGAACTGCGACTGGTAATATTCGTGGCCGTCCCAATCGAGCTCGAGCCAGCGCATCCCGTCGAGGATCGCGTCGATCGCCTCGCTGGTCGAACGGACCTTATCGGTGTCCTCGATGCGGAGCAGGAATTTGCCGCCGTGGTGACGCGCGAAAAGCCAATTGAAGAGGGCCGTGCGTGCGCCGCCGATGTGCAGGAAGCCGGTCGGGGAGGGGGCAAAGCGGGTAACGACGGGTTGCGACGGGCTTGCGCTGGTCAAATTTTTCTCGCTTGCGCTGTGGCGCGCATTCCTCTTCTTCTGGTTTTCGAATGCAATGGACGAGCGCCCCTAACATAGCGGGTGCGCCTCTTCCACAGCGGGCTCGGGGCTATTGGGGGGCGCGTTTCCGCGCAATGCACGAGGGGCTGGAAAAGCTCCTCGAGGCGGAGCGCACGCAGCTGCCGCCCTGGCTGGCGGTCGGCTTCGGAAGCGGAATCGCGGCCTGGTTCGCGCTCGACCGGCCCGACCAGTGGCTCGCCTTCCTCTGCATCGCCGCGGCGGCCGCGCTTGCGGCTCTGGTGCTGGCGGGCGGGCGATCGGGGAGGGCGCTCGCCTGGTTCGCCCTGGCGGCGACGCTCGGCTGCGCCTTGATCTGGGCGCGTTCGCAATGGGTTGCGGCGCCGCGGCTGGAGCGGCCGGTGGTCACGGATGTCGCCGGACGAGTGGAGGCCGTCGACCACCTCGCCGCGAAGGGGACGGTCCGGCTCACCCTGCGGACCGAGGATCCGGCCTTGCCGCCAAGAGTGAGAGTGTCGACCGACGACGACCGGTTTCCGGATGGAATCGCCGCCGGCGCGCTCGTGCGCCTGAGGGCCAGGCTCGCGCCGCCACCGCCGATGGCGCTTCCCGGAACCTACGATTTCGCGCGCGACGCCTGGTTCAAGGGCATCGGCGCGGTCGGCAAGTCCTTCGGCTCCGTCACGGTGGTGGAACCCGCCGGGGCGCGAGGGTTCGAGCGCGCCCGCGACCGGCTGAGGCATCATATCTCGGATCGGCTCCCAGCCGGCTCGGCGGGGATCGCGATCGCGCTCGCGACGGGCGACCAGAACGCGGTTGGCGAGGGGGATGCGGAGGCAATGCGGCGAAGCGGCCTTACGCACCTCCTGTCGGTCAGCGGCCTTCACATCGCCGCGGTGGTCGCCTTTGCGATGCTTCTCAGCCTGAAGCTCCTCGCGCTGAGCGAGCGGCTGGCGCTTCGCTTCAATCTCGTGCTGGTCTCCGCCGCGGTCGCGGCCGCCGCGGGCGTCGGCTACACCCTGCTCACCGGCGCCCAGGTCCCCACGGTCCGAAGCTGCGTGGCGGCGCTGCTGGTTCTTGCGGGCATTGCGCTCGGCCGGGATGCGATCAGCGTTCGGCTGGTCGCCGCCGGCGCGATCGTCGTCCTGATGATCCGGCCGGAATCGCTGGCCGGAGCCAGCTTCCAGATGAGCTTCGCGGCCGTGACCGCCATCGTCGCCCTCCACTCCGCTCCCTGGGCGCGGCGATGGTTCCAGCGGCGCGACGAGGACCTTCCGTCCCGAGTCGCGCGAGCCTTGTTGGCGATGGTGCTGACAGGCCTCGCGGTCGAGCTGGCGCTGATTCCCTTCGCCCTGTTCCACTTTCACCGGGCCGGACTGTACGGAGTGGCGGCGAACATCGTCGCGATCCCTCTGACGACCTTCGTGATCATGCCGTTGGAGGCGGGCGCGCTGCTTCTCGACGCGATCGGATGGGGCAAGCCTCTGTGGTTTCTGTGCGGGGCGGCGATCGACGGCCTGCTGCGCCTCGCGCACGCGGTGGCGTCCACGAAGGGCGCGGTCGCGCTTCTTCCCTCGATGCCGGGCTGGGCGTTCGCGCTGATGGTCGCGGGCGGAATTTGGCTGTGCCTGTGGAATAGCCGAATGCGGTTTCTCGGGGCCATTCCGGCGGCGGCCGGAGCGCTCGCCGCGATCATGTCGCCCACGCCCGACCTCCTGGTTACGGGCGATGGGCGGCACCTCGCGGTCGTGGCCGGCGACGGAACCCCGATGCTTCTGCGCGATCGGGCCGGCGATTATGTCCGCGACGTGCTGAGCGAAGCGTCCGGATTCGACGGGGAGCCCGTGGCGCTCGATACCAGCCCGTACACAAGCTGCTCGCGCGATTCGTGCGTGGCCCTGCTGAGGAAGGGGGCGGCCGAATGGCGGCTGCTCGCGACGCGATCGGCAACGCGGATCGACTGGACGACGCTCACCGGCGCCTGCGCCGGGGCCGATATCGCCGTCTCGGACCGGCGCCTCCCACGGGGCTGCAGCCCACGCTGGCTCAAGCTCGACCGGCCCGCGCTTGCCCGAACTGGTGGATTGGCGATCTATCTC
>DASURT010000004.1:0-16688 GCA_036375515.1 Sphingomicrobium sp. | reverse complement strand
AGCGGTTCCAGGCCTTCACCCAACGGCGCGGAAACGGGGATCGGCTTTGATCCGGCCGCCCGCTCGACGGCGCGCGCGACTTCCCTGAGACGCTTCTCGTCGAGCAGGTCCGACTTGGTGAGCGCGACGATCTCGGGCTTGAGCTCCAGGCCCGCGCCGTAGGCGGCAAGCTCGTCACGGACGACTCGGTACGCTTCGGCCGGGTCGTCGACGGACGCATCGACGAGGTGGAGCAGAAGGCGCGTTCGCTCGACATGGCCGAGGAAGCGGTCGCCGACCCCGGCGCCTTCGGCCGCGCCCTCGATCAGCCCGGGGATGTCGGCGAGCACGAACTCGCGGGCCTTGTGGCGGACCACGCCGAGCTGCGGCTGAAGCGTCGTGAACGGATAGGCGCCGACCTTCGCGGTCGCGTTGGTGACCGAGTTCAGGAAGGTCGACTTGCCCGCGTTGGGAAGCCCGATCAGGCCGACGTCGGCGAGCAGCTTCAGGCGCAGCCACACCCACATCTCCTCGCCCGCCTCGCCGGTCTGGTGCTGGCGCGGGGCGCGGTTGGTCGAGCTCTTGTAGCTGGCGTTGCCGCGGCCGCCCATTCCACCCTGAAGCAGGACCAGCCGCTCGCCCTCTTTCGTCAGGTCAGCGAGCAGTGTGCGGTCCTCGTCGTCGGCGAGAAGCTGGGTTCCGACGGGGACACGGATAACGAGATCGTCGCCGCCCGCGCCGGTCCGGTTGGAGCCGGCGCCGCCCTTGCCGCGCGGCCCGCGGAAATGCTGGGTGTAGCGGAAGTCGATGAGCGTATTGAGGCCGGGCACCGCCTCGAACACGACGTCGCCGCCCTTGCCGCCGTCCCCGCCGTCCGGCCCGCCGAACTCGATGAACTTCTCGCGCCGGAAGCTGACGGCGCCAGGGCCGCCCGCGCCCGAGCGAATGAAGATCTTGGCCTGGTCGAGGAAGTGCATCGCGGGCCAGTTAGGCGATTACTCCCCTCCCTTCTAGGGACGGGCGAAGGGCGGGTAACGATCGTCGATACCCACCCCTGCCGCTTCGCAGCTTCCCCTCCCCACGGGGAGGGAGGGTTAGACCTCCAGCTCGGCCCACATCGGCGCAGCGTGTCGCAGCTCACGATTCGAAGCCCCGCGCTTGCCAGCCATCGACCGTCATGAACCCCATTTTGGGCGCTTGTGTTTCAGCGAGCATCCGAGTCGCACAGGCTTATCCACGATTCTATCCACAGGAATCTCGCTCGGTCCGTCTTTTAGGGGTGGAACAACCGTGCGGCTCGGCTATTGTCTTCACGTGCTTCGGCGGTGGAAACACCAAAGAAGCATGGAGCCCCGGCAACTTCGGTTGCCGGGGTTTACTCGTTTATGGGCTCCTGAAATCGTCACCCTGAACTTGTTTCAGGGTCTATTCCGCCACCCGGACCGCTGGTCTTCGCAATGGATGCTGAAACAAGTTCAGCATGACTTTCAAAGCGTGTTTGGGTCGGCGTTTTCCAGCGCCAAGCGCTTCGACCGGTCGGGAAGCGGATATTTGTTGCCGTTGGCGCAGTTGAACAGCAGCACGCGCTCGTCGCGGGCGACGAGGCCACACTCAAGCGCCTTGCGCCACGCCGCAAGCACCGCTCCCCCCTCGGGACAGAACAGGAAGCCGTCGTCGCGAGCGGCGTCCTCGACCGCCTGGAGGATCGCCTCTTCCGGGACCGCCATGGCCCACCCGCCGCTGTCGCGAACCGCGCGAAGGATGAGGAAGTCGCCGACGGCCCGGGGCACGCGGATGCCGGTCGCGACGGTCGCCGCATGCTCCCACCTTTCGGCGAATTCGTCGCCACGCTCGAACGCCCGGACGATCGGCGCGCATCCCTCGGCCTGCACGGCGACCATGCGCGGCCGTTTCGAGCCGATCAGCCCGACCGCCTCCAGCTCGTCGAACGCCTTCCACATTCCGATCAGGCCGGTGCCGCCGCCGGTCGGATAGAAGATGGCGTCGGGAAGCTCCCAGCCGAACTGCTCGGCGAGCTCGAAGCCCATCACCTTCTTGCCTTCCAGGCGGTACGGCTCCTTCAGAGTCGAGCAGTCGAACCACAACCCCTCCGCCGCGCCCTTGCCGACGAGCGCTCCGCACTCATCGATCTGGCCGTCGGCGACATGGACGCGAGCGCCGTAGGCCGCGGTCTCGGTGACGTTGATCGCCGGAGTTTCGGCGGGGCAGATGACGATCGTCTCGATCCCGGCCCGAGCGCCGTAGGCGGCGAGCGCCGCGCCGGCATTGCCGTTAGTCGGCATGGCGATGCGGGCGATGCCGAACTGCTTCGCCATGGTCACCGCCATGGCAAGGCCACGCGCCTTGAACGAGCCGGTCGGCAAGCGGCCCTCGTCCTTGACCAGCAAATTCGGGCCGCCGGTGTTTGGCAGCGGGATCAACGGCGTTTCGGGCTCACCCAAACTCACCGGTTCGCCGTCGTGAGGCAGGAGCTCGCGCCACTTCCACATTCCGGGCTCGCGACCCGCCAAGCTGTCGCGGGTCAGAGTGCGCTTAGCCGAGTCGAGGTCGTAGCGGACGAGCAAAGGCTTTCCGGCACGGGAGAGATTGTGAACCCGGCCGGCCTCGTACCGATCGCCGGTCAGCGAGCATTCGAGATGCGTCACGTTCATCAGCAGGTCGTGTCTTCGAGATGGTTGCGCTCGACCTGGAGCGTGCAATGCTCGATCGCGAAGCGGTCGTGGAGCATCTTGCGCGCGGCGGCCAGAAGCCCGTCGGTCGACTCGACGCCGGGCGCGACGAGATGCGCGGTGAGCGCCGTCTCGGTCGTGCTCAAGGGCCAGACGTGGAGATCGTGCACCGTCTCGACCCCGTCGAGCCGCGCCAGCTCCGCCTCGACCTCGTCGAGATAGATTCCGCTCGGCACGCCCATCAGCGACATTCCAACCGATTCCCTCAAAAGCCCGATGCTTCCCCACAGGATCGCTCCGGCGACCGCGAGGCTTGTGACCGGATCGACCCATTGCCGCCCGGTCCACAGGATGATGGCTCCGGCGAACACGACCGCGGCCGAGACCGCCGCGTCGGCGGCCATGTGCAGATAGGCGCCGCGAATGTTGAGGTCGTGCTCGCGCCCGCGCGCGAAAAGCAATGCGGTGGCGGAGTTGATTACGATCCCGATCCCGGCGACGATCATCATCGTCCCGCCATCGCTCGGCGAGGGGTGGAACAGCCGCCGGACCGCTTCCATTCCGATCGCCCCCACCGCAACCATCAGGAACAGGCCGTTGATCAAGGCCGCGAGGATCGAGGCCTTCTTGAGCCCGTAGGTGAAGCGTGGCGAAGCGGACCTCTTCGCCATGACCGCCCCGCCCCAGGCGATAACGAGGCCGAGCACGTCGGAGAGATTGTGCCCGGCGTCCGCGAGCAACGCCATCGAATTGGCGAGGAAGCCATAGGTCGCCTCGATGACGACGAAGCCGGTGTTCAAGGCGATGCCGATCGCGAAGGCGCGGCCGAAATCGTCGCGATGGTGGGAATGGCCGTTCACCCGACGGCCCTAGCCGAGCGGGGCGACCAAGTTCAAACCTCCGCCCGTCGAAGATGAACCGAAATTCGTCTGATGTTCATCTTGCGATAATATATCATCCAGCTTAGAGCCCTCGGGAATTTTCCCGTCAACCAGGGGCCTCCATGGACCTTCGCGCCGTCTCGCTTGCAGCGATCGCTGCCGCTCTTCCCTTGTCGCCGGCAACCGCCCAGGCCGCGCCCGCCGCTTCGGTGGACGGGGCCGGCACGACGGCAGCTGGCGCCTCGGCGGCCGCGGCCGAGCCGGTCCCCGGCAATGCCGAGGCGGCGCACAAGGACCAGGACCAGGCGATCGTCATTACCGGCGTCAAAAGGAAGGCCGAGGACGTGCTCGGCGGCGTGTCGGTCCTCGACGAAACCGAGCTCACCCGCGCCGTCAGGCCGAGCATCGGCGAGACCTTGGCCAAGCTGCCGGGCGTGTCGGCGACCAGCTTCGGCCCGACCGCGTCCGCGCCGGTCTTGCGCGGGCTCTCCGGCGACCGGGTGCGCGTGCTGACCGACGGGATCGGGACGCTCGACCTGTCGTCGTCGGGCCCCGATCACGCAATCTCGATCAATCCGATCACCGCCGAGCGGATCGAGGTGCTGCGCGGGCCCGCCGCCTTGCTGTTCGGATCCTCGGCGATCGGCGGCGTCGTCAACGTGATCGACACGCGCATCCCGCGCCACGTGCCCGACGGGTCGGTCGCGGTCGACGTGCTGGCACAATATGGCAGCGCGGCCAACGAGCGCTCGGGCAATGCCGCTGTCGACGTTCCGCTCGGCGGCCACATCGTCTTTCACGCCGACGGCAATCTATCGAACACCGACGATCTCGAGACCGGCGGGTTCATCCTGTCGAAGGCGCTGCGCGAGCAGGCGGCGGCGAGTCCCGACCCGGAGATCCGCGCGCTGGCCGATTTGAAGGGCGAGCTGCCCAACTCGGCGTCGAGGAGCAGGGAGGGTGCGCTCGGTTTCGGCTATGTCGACGGCGAGCTCAACGTCGGCGTGTCGGTCACGCGGCACACGCAGAAATACCAGGTGCCGATCCGCTATTCGTTCGATCCCGGCATCGAGGCCGAGGCGCCGACGATCGACCTCGAGCAGACGCGCTATGACGCGCGGGCCGAAATCCCGGTCGGCGGGTTTTTAAGCCAGGTCCGGGCGCGCGGCGGCTATTCCAACTATCATCACGATGAGCTCGAAGCCGACGGAGCGATCGGATCCAGCTTTTTCAGCAAGGGCGGCGAGGGCCGTCTCGAGCTCGTCCAGACCGAACGCTCGGGCTGGGGCGGAACCAGCGGAATGCAGTATCTCAACCGCAACGCGAAGATCCGCGGTGAGGAGAAGTTCCTGCCCGACAGCCGCCAGAAGCAGACCGGTCTGTTCACGCTGCAGACCTATGTCAGCGGCCCGCTCAGGATCGAGGGCGGCGCACGGGTGGAGTTCAGCAAGCTGACCGCCAAGGCGGACGAGCAGATCGGGACCGACGCGCATTCGCTCGATTTCACGACGGTCTCGGGCTCGCTCGGCGGGCAGTATGAAATTTCGCGCGGCTGGCGCGCCGGCCTGTCGCTGTCGCACAGCGAGCGCGCGCCCTCGGTCGACGAGCTGTTCGCCCACGGCCCGCACGGCGGCAGCCAGTCGTTCGAAGTCGGCAATCCGGACCTGAGCCCCGAGAAGAGCAATTCGGCGGAGCTCAGCCTGCACCATGCCATCGGTGCGGTGCACGTCAGCGCCAACGTCTATTACAGCAAGTTCTCCAACTTCATCTTCCAGGCGCCGACCGGCGGAATCGAGGACGACCTGCCGGTGTTCGAGTTCCGCGAGGGCAAGGCCAATTATTACGGCTTCGAGCTACAGGGCGACGCGAAGCTCGGCACGTTGGCCGGGATCGACTGGGGCGCCGAGTTCCAGGGCGACGCGGTGCACGCGACGATCAAGACCTTCGGCCCCGCGCCTTTGATCCCGCCGTTCCGCCTGCTCGGCGCGCTGACCGGCTCGAAGGGCCAGGTCGACGGGCGGGTCGAGGTCGAGCGCGCCTTCGCGCACGACCGGACCGCGCCCAACGAGACCGACACCCCCGGCTATACGATGGTCAACGCGTCGCTCGACTGGCACCCGTTCGCGGCGAACCCCGAGCTGACGCTCAGCCTGGTCGGCAACAATTTGTTCGACGTCGACGCCCGGCGGAGCACTTCGCTGCTCAAGGATTTCGCACCGCTCACGGGGCGCGACATCCGCTTGAGCGCGCGGGTGAAATTCTAGGGGTTCACTCCGGCTCGGCCACCCGAACGATCCTGATCCGCCGCTCGTTGCCCTCCAGGTCGGGCCAGTCGATGGCCGCGCCGGCGGCGAGGCCGTAGAGCGCCGCTCCCATCGGAGTCAGGATCGAGATTCGGCCCTCGGCGATATTCGCGTCGCCGGGTAGCACCAGCTCCACGTCGCGCGACTGACAGCTCTTCTCGTCGACGAACGTGACTCGAGAGCGGAGCATCGCGTGACCGGCGGGCATGTCCTCGGGCGCGTGCAACTCGGCCCGTTCGATCTCGCCGAGCAGCATCGCCGCGACGATCGGCTGCCGGTCCTCGGCCCTGAGCGCGAGACCCGCGACCAGGTCGGATTCCGAGGCGAGAAGATGGATCGGAGGACGTGCCTGTTTCGAGTACGGAGCGATCTTGAGCGACCTCATGCGAATGCCTCCCAGATGAGCCAAAGGATGGCCAGCAGTGCCGCGATGCCGGCGATGACCGCCGCGCCCTCGCCGATCTTCACCCGGAAATGCGCCTGGTGGTCGCGCATGAAGGCATCAAGATTCGGCTTCAGCTTATCGTTCGCGGTCAGCAACCCCACGTCGAGGTGGCGCCCGGTTCGAAGGAAGTCGAGGATCGTTCTCGAATCTTGCGTCGAGACGTTGGGATAGCGCGCAAGCAGGCCTGCGACCTGCTCGCGGGTCGCGCGAATTGCGCGAGCTTCGATACCGGTCGTGTACGCGTTCATGTCTTTTACTCCTGAAATTGATGGATGGATTGAGAAGTCCGCTCGCTAGGCGGCCGCGATCCTGCTCCCGTTCGCCGCGGGCGTCCGGGCGAGCCCGGTCCGCGCTACCTTCTCGAGCTTTCGAGCGATCGCCCGCGCACGCGGAAACAGCCGCCCATCCAGTTGGTCGAACGTCTCATCGGACGCGAAGAACATGAAGCCGCCGGGCACTCTCACGGCGACGCCGACGACCCGGCGGTCGAACTCGACTGCGAAACGCTGAATGGACACTTCACTCTCTCCCGGCGAGGAGGCGCGGGCCTGCTCAAACGCACTCGGCGCCGCCCAGGTACGAGCTTCTCGCCTGCCTGGACGATTGACTGACGCGCTCGCCCCACGGGCAAAGCGCAGCGGGTCGGGAAAGCCCCAGGCGCAGCTCACGCGTTCACGCGGGCCTGCGCGAAGGGCCTAGAGGCGTGCCGTACTGCTCTCCGGGTGGAGCTGCGGCCGAAGAAACTGATTGTTCCCAGTCATATGACCAATATGGACCACTGGGCCCGCGTATCAAGCCCTCCGGGAACCGGCGCGTACGCGAGCTTCTGAGCGGAGCGCGGGTGCGCTACTGGTGTTGGCGATAACCGCTCGGAGGCACCAGGATGCTCTACCTCGCCATCAAGGCCGCGATCTCGGGAGTGATCGTGGCGATCGTCTCGGAAGTGGCGAAGCGCTATCCCGGCTTCGGTGCGCTGATCGCCTCGCTCCCGCTGGTTTCCGTGCTCGGGATAGTGTGGCTGTGGCACGACAAGCCCGACGTCCCGAACATGGCCGCGCATGTCGAGGCGACCTTCTGGTTCGTGCTCCCGTCGCTGCCGATGTTCCTGATCGTCCCGTGGATGCTGCGGAGCGGGGTGGGGTTTTGGGCCTCGCTGGCGATCGGCTGCGCTCTGACGATCGGGCTTTACCTCGGAATGACCTGGCTGGGGCCGAGGGTTGGCCTCAGGCTCTGACGAACAAAAGAGGCGGTCCGGGAAGGGGTTCCGAACCGCCTCTTGGGTGGCGCGCCTGGGGAGTGAAGCGCGCCGGGGGACTAAAGGTCGATTCCCGCCGCGATGGCCTCGAGCTTGCGGACGCGCTCCTTGAGGTCCGCGATCTCGATCCGCCCGCCCGCGGGAGGAAGGCCGCGCTCGCCGGCGTCATGGGTCAGCTCGAACCGCTTCAATTCCAGCCATCCGTTCCACGCCCTGAGCCCTGCCCAGCTGGCCGCTCCGAGGCCGGCCAGCAAGCTCGCCGCGAGCACTCCGATCGTCAGCGGGTCCATCACTTCTCCTCCTGCGGCTCGCGGAGCTTTTCGATCTCGCGCGCCAGCTCTTCGTTCTGGGTGTTGATGTGATGATCGATCGCCATCAGCCGGCGGTCGGTCTCGTCCAGCTCGGTGCGCATCGCGTGCACCGTCGGCTTGCGTTTCGCGACTTCGCCCATCCGGTCGAAGTCGCTCATGTGCCGCTCGCCTGCGGCCGATTGCTTCTTCTGCACCGCGAGGATGATTCCGGCCGCGGCATAGGCGACCAGAGTCCAGGTGAAGCTGATGAAGATCGCGGCGGCGACGAAGCCGATCCGGACGAAGGTCGGATCGATCCCGTAGCGGGCGCCGATCGTCGAGCAGACCCCGGCGATCTTCGCGTCCTTGCGGTCGAGCGAATACGGGTAAATCTTGCGGGCCATATTCCCTTCCTTCCTCACTGCACGCGCGCCCGATGTTGGTCAGCTAGCGCGGCCTTCATGGCTTCCAGCTCGGCGTCGATCGTCTCGTCGGCCTTGAGCTGCTCAATTTCGTCTTCGAGGCTGCCGATTCCAAGCGCCTCGGCGCGGCCTTCCGCGAAATCGGCGCGACGCTCCAGGAGCTCGAACCTGGCGAAAGCGTCCTGGGCGCGGCTGCCGTGCATCGCCTCGCGGGCCTTGGCGCGGGTCAGCGCGCTCTCGAACCTTGCCGCGATCGCGTTCTGGCGGGCGCGGGCCTCGCGCAGCTTGCCCTGGAGCTTGGCGATGTCGGTTTCGTAGCCGCGCAGCACCTGCTCGATCTGGTCCATCTCCGAGCGGAGACTTGTCGCCATCTCGCTCGCCTTCTGGCGCTCGAGGAGCGCCGCCTTGGCCAGGTCCTCGCGGTCCTTGGACAGGGCCAGCTCGGCTTTCGCCGTCCAGTCGGACTGGATCTCGTCGAGCCGCCCGACCGCGCGCCGCATCTCCTTGATGTCGGCAATCGAGCGCGCCGCCGAAGCCCGGACCGCGACCAAAGTCTCTTCCATCTCGAGGATGATCATGCGGATCATCTTCGCCGGGTCTTCCGACCGGTCGAGCAGCTCGGCCATGTTCGCGGCGAAAATGTCGCGAGCGCGGCTGAACACGGGGCCGCTGAACCAGGTGGCGACGGGGGCGAGCCGCACGCTCGCGGGCTCCTCCTCTCTCACCAGCCGCGCAGTGCGGACCGGGACCTTGGCTTCGAGGACTTCGAGTTCAGGCATTGACGGAGACCTGCATTGGGTTGGCATTGGCCTGCGCCGGGCCGACCGCGGCGCCGACGGCGATCGTGCTGGTCGCAAGCGCGGCGGCGATGGCGATCAGGGTACGGGTGAAAGGCGGCTTCGACGACATTTCCAATCTCCTTTTTTGCCCGCTGCGTTTGTTTGCGGACCTGTGCACTTTCCTAATCAAGGACCGTGCCATTCCCGAAAAACCGCCAAAAATATCGTGACGGGGTAAGGATTGGGAGATTTCGCCAACCAAGAGTTGGGAGGATTCGCCAAGTTCGGGTTGGCAAGTTTCGCCACGCGGGCGCGCGGCGTGGGCCGGGTCCGTCAAGAAGCCGCGCGGACGGCGTTATTCTTCGGAGGCGGGATTCTCGAAATAGGGCTCGACCCGCCCCGAGAGCTTCAGCGTCATCGGCTGGCCATAGCGGTCTCGGCTGCGGCCGGCGGCGACGCGGATCCAGCCCTCCGAAATGCAATATTCGATGACGTTGGTCTTTTCCTGGCCGTTGAACTTGATCCCGACCCCGCGGGAGAGGAGCGCCTCGTCGAAATGGTCGCTCCTGGGATCGAGCGAGAGGCGGTCGGGCGGGGTGTCGGATGCGGGTTCGGACATGCCAGCCGCCCTAGCCTTCCGCCGGTTTTGGCGTCAACGCAGAGGCGATGTAAAGGGGCCTTGTCTTCACCTGTTGCCGCTGGGCCGACTCGGGACTAAGCGCCCTCCGACACATGAGCGACAAGGATCCCGCACAGCTCAAGCCGAATCGGCCGAAGCTCGCGCTGCACGTGCCCGAACCCGCGTTCCGGCCGGGCGACACGCCCGATTTTTCGTCGCTGAAGATTCCGGCGGCGGGCAGCGTTCCCAGGCCTGACACCAGCGTCGCGCCGGCGGAGACTCACCCGCTGACAACCGCGCTGGTGCGCGTGCTCGGCGACGATCACAAAGCGGTCGGCCCGTGGGACCCGAAGCTCGATCCCGACACGCTGCGCAAGATCCTTCGCGACATGGTGACGGTGCGCATCTTCGACGACCGCATGTACCGCTCGCAGCGGCAGGGGAAGACCAGCTTCTACATGAAGTGCACCGGCGAGGAGGCGATCGCGACCGCGACCGCCGCCGCGCTGGATCGCGAGGACATGCACTTTCCGACCTACCGCCAGCAGGCGCTGCTCGTTTCGCGGGGCTATCCGCTCGTCGAGATGATGAACCAGATCTACTCGAACAAGGGCGATAAGTTGAAAGGCCGCCAGCTGCCGATCATGTATTCGGACAAGGCGCACGGCTTCTTCTCGATCTCGGGTAATTTGGGAACGCAATTCCCGCAGGCCGTGGGCTGGGCGATGGCCGCCGCGATCAAGGGCGACAGCCGGATCGCGATGGGCTGGATCGGCGACGGGGCCACGGCCGAAGGCGACTTCCACAGCGCGATGACCTTCGCCGCCGTTTACAACGTGCCCGTCGTCCTTGCGGTGGTGAACAACCAGTGGGCGATCTCGAGCTTCAGTGGCCTCGCCGGCGCCGAGCGCGCGACCTTCGCCCAGCGCGCGGTCGGCTATGGAATCGCGGGCCTCAGGGTCGACGGCAACGATGCACTCGCGGTCTATGCGGCGGTGCGATGGGCGGCCGAGCGCGCTCGCTCGAACCGGGGTCCGACCCTCATCGAGTTCTTCACCTATCGCGCCGAGGGACATTCGACCTCCGACGACCCGTCGGGCTACCGCCCGTCGAACGAAGCGAAGGCGTGGCCGCTCGGCGACCCGATCGAGCGGCTGAAGGCGCATTTGCTGGCGATCGGCGAATGGGACGAGGAGCGGCACTCGGCGATGACCGCCGACGCCGACGCCGCCGTGCGTGCCGCGCAGAAGGAATCGGAAAAGCTCGGAATCCTCCCGCAGCAGGGCAAGGACGACGTCGGCTCGATGTTCGAGGACGTTTACGCGGACGTGCCTTGGCACCTCGCCGAGCAGCGCGACGAAGCCGTGGACGAGATGCGCTGATGCCGGTGATGAACATGATCCAGGCGCTGAATGACGCCCACAAGGTGACGATGCGCGCCGACGAGGACATCGTCGTGTTCGGCGAGGACATCGGCTATTTCGGCGGCGTCTTCCGCGTCACCGAAGGGTTGCAGAAGGAATTCGGCAAGACCCGGGTGTTCGACTCTCCGATCAGCGAAGGCGGGATCGTCGCGACCGCGGTCGGAATGGCGGCCTATGGGGTGAAGCCGGTCGTCGAGATCCAGTTCGCCGACTACATCTACCCGGGCTACGACCAGATCGTCAGCGAAGTCGCCAAGATGCGCTATCGCACCGGCGGCGAATGGACGATGCCGATGGTGATCCGCTCGCCCTACGGCGGAGGCATTTTCGGCGGGCAGACGCACAGCCAGTCGCCGGAGTCGCTCTTCACGCACATCGCGGGCCTCAAGGTCGTGATTCCCTCGACGCCCCATGACGCCAAGGGCCTGCTGATCGCCGCGATCGAGGACCCGGACCCGGTCATCTTCTTCGAGCCCAAGCGCATCTACAACGGCCCGTTCGACGGCCACCACGACCGGCCGGTGAAGCCGTGGTCGAAGCATCCCGCGAGCGAGGTTCCGGAAGGCCATTATACCGTGCCGCTGGGGAAGGCTTCGGTCGTCCGCGAAGGCGACGCGCTGACTGTTCTCGCCTATGGGACGATGGTCCATGTCGCGCTGGCCGCGGTCGACGAGCGGGGGATCGACGCCGAGGTGATCGATCTGCGCACGCTCGTGCCGCTCGACATCGAGACGATCGAGCGCTCGGTCGAGAAGACCGGCCGCTGCCTCGTCGTTCAGGAAGCGCCCCGTACCAGTGGCTTCGCGGCCGAGCTCTCCGCGCTCGTCCAGGAGCGCTGCTTCTATCATCTCGAAGCGCCGGTCGAGCGCGTCACGGGCTGGGACACGCCCTATCCGCACGCCTACGAATGGGCCTATTTCCCGGGCCCGAAGCGCATGAAAAAGGCGCTAGAAAAGGTCATGGCCGACTGATGGCGAGGTATGAATTCAAGCTGCCCGACATCGGCGAAGGCATCGCCGAGGCCGAGATCGTCGCCTGGCATGTCAAGGTCGGTGACACGATCGCCGAGGATCAGCAGATCGCCGACATGATGACCGACAAGGCGACGGTCGAGATGGAATCGCCGGTCGCCGGCAAGGTCGTCGAGCTGGCCGGCGAAGTCGGCGACCAGGTGTCGATCGGCTCGGTGCTCGCAGTCATCGAAACCGAAGGGGCGGACCGCACGGCGGAGCCGGTCGAGGACAGCGAGAGCGAGCGGCCGCTTGCCAATGGTGCGGTCGAGGCGACGCCCGAAATGGCGGAGGAGATTCCGGTCACGAAGGTGGTGGAAGAAGTACCCGCGAAGCCCGCTCCCGCCCGCCCGGAGCCGAAAGTGGAAGCGGAAGTTGCCGAGGCCGCAGCCAAGGCCCACGTCCTCGCCTCGCCCGCGGTGCGCGCCCGCGCGCGCGACCTCGGCATCGACCTTGCGCAAGTGAAGACGACGTCCGACCGGATTCGGCATTCGGACCTCGACGCTTACCTGCTCTACCAGGGCGGCGTGGTCGCACCCGCGCGTGGCGCGGCGCCGCGCAAGGACGAGACGATTAAGGTCGTCGGCCTGAGGCGCAAGATCGCCGAGAACATGGCTGAAGCGAAGCGCCGGGTCCCGCATTTCACTTTGGTCGAGGAGTTCGACGTCACCGCGCTCGAGGAAACCCGCGCGATGATGAACCGCGACCGCGGTTCCAACCCCAAGCTGACGCTCCTGCCGTTCCTGATCACCGCGATGGCCAGGGCGCTGCCCGAATGGCCGATGCTCAACGCGACCTATGACGACGATGCCAACGTCATCACGCGGCATGGCGCGCTCCACCTCGGCATGGCGACCCAGACACCCAACGGGTTGATGGTGCCCGTGATCCGCGACGCGCAGAGCCTGAGCGTGTGGCAGATCGCATCCGAAATCCTGCGCCTCGCCGAAGCGGCGCGCAGCGGCAAGGCCGCTCGCGAGGAGCTCAGCGGCTCGACCATCACCTTGTCGAGCCTCGGGCCGATGGGCGGGATCACCTCGACGCCGGTCATCAACCGGCCCGAAGTCGCGATCATCGCCGTCAACAAGGTCGAGGAGAAGCTGGTCCCGCTGGACGGCGAGATCGAGGTCAGAAAGCGGATGAACCTGTCGCTGTCATGCGACCACCGGGTCGTCGACGGGTGGGATGCGGCGAGCTTCATGCAGGCCCTGAAGGGCTATATCGAAAACCCGCTACGGCTGCTTTCGGCATGATCGAGCTCGATTACCTGACGATGGACGTGTTCACCACGCGTCCGTTCGGCGGGAACCCGCTCGCGATCATCCCCGACGCCAGCGCGCTCGACGGCGAGGCGATGCAGCGCATCACCGCCGAGTTCAATTATTCGGAGACGACCTTCATCCTGCCGCCGCCCGAGGGGAGCGGCTGCATCGCCGAAGTGCGCATCTTCACCCCGACCAATGAGCTCCCGTTCGCCGGCCACCCGAACGTCGGCACCGCCTGGGCGGTCGCGTCGATGGGCGAGCTGTTCGAGCAGAGCGTCGGCGACAGCTTCGCCTTCCACGAGAAGGCCGGCCGGGTCGACTGCAGCATCAGGCGTGACGGCGGGCGCATCGTTTCGGCAAGCATCCGGGCGCCGCAGCCGCTCTCGACGGGCGGGGAGATCGACGCCGGCACGATTGCCGCCTGCGCCTCATTGCCCGAAAGCGCGATCGAGCTTGCCCGCCACCGGCCGATCCAGGCGTCGGTCGGGCTGTTCTTCGCCATCGCCGAACTCGCGTCGCTCGAAGCGCTGGGCAAGGCCAGGCCCAACGCGAGCGCGTTCGCCGCGGCCGACCCGAAGTATCGTGTCGACGAGGATCATTTCTGCCTGTTCCTCTACAGCCGCGTCGATGGCGATCCCCGAAAGTTGCGTGCGCGGATGTTCGCTCCGCTCAACAATATCCCGGAAGACCCCGCGACGGGCAGCGCTTCGGCCGCGCTCGCCGCGTTCCTCGCGCGTCTCGAAGGCTCCGAGAGCGCCGATTATGTGATCGAGCAGGGAGTCGAGATGGGCCGTCCGAGCCGGCTCGAGCTCAGCGTGCGCGGGCCGGACGTGCGCGTTGGCGGCCCGTGCGTGCCGGTGATGCGGGGCAAGCTGGAGTTCTAGCCGCCGGGGCCCCTTGATCGGTCCGTCAGCGCGAACGGGAGACGCGCGCAGGCCGGACGCGCGCGACGCGGCCTGCTGCGCCCCGCGCCCAACCGTGTCAAGCAAGAGCGGCGGCGGTCGAGTCTAGGTGTTCAGATCGTGCCAGCTGTCCTCGCTGACTTCGACGTTGAAATTCTTCGCGGCCTTCTTGATGCGCCGCCAGGCTTCGTCGCGCTCGGAATCGCTGACGCCCTCGACCTGGTTGACTCGGGCAATGGCGTTGCGGACATGGCTGGCGTTGTTGAGCGGTTCCTTGCGCTCCTTGGGGAAAGCGAACTGATCCTCGTCGAGGCGGTCGAGCTGTTCCTGGTCGAGTCTGCTCATCACTGGCTCCTTTCATCCGAGGGGAACGCTCGAGCGGAGACGGCGGTTCGCATTAAATATGAAGTCCCGGCGCCTGAAGGGGAGCGATGGACGCCGGGACTCTCGCGGGCGGCGGGACAAGGGGCTCGAAAATCCCGCCGCGGAACGTCTCAGGCGGCGAGGCGGATGGTTGCGCCGAGCGCCTGGCTGACCGAGGCTTCTCGTTGCTCAGGCCCCATGTTGAGGCCGTCGGCCGCGACGAACTCCGGTTCGATCCCGATGAAGTTGAACACGCCGCGGAGGTAGGATTCGAGATGCTCGAGCGCGGCCGCGGGCGAATTCGCGTCATAGAAGCCGCCGCGGGCGAGCGCGACGATCACGCGCTTGCCGGTCGCGAGGCCTTCCGGGCCGTTCTCGGTGTAGCGAAAGGTCGTGCCCGCGACGAGGATCCGGTCGATCCACGTTTTGAGCTGAGTCGGCAGCGTGAAATTGTACATCGGCGCGCCGATCACGATCGTGTCGGCGGCGAGGAATTCGTCGAGCACCGTGGTGTCGGCAAAGGCGTCGAGCGTCAGGTGCGGGAGGGGGCTCGCGGCGAGGTCGCGATAGACGACTTTCTCGCCCCACCGCGCGGCCTTGATCCGGTCAACGATCCTGGCGCTGATCGCGCGGCTCGCGCTGTTTTCGCCGTTGATGCTGGCGTCGATATGCAGGATGGTCACTATTGCCTCCTTAGTATTGATTTGTTACCTAGGCACGCTAAATAACTGCCAACCAAACGCCCGCAAGAACGCACTTTCTTGTGGCAGACGCACAAATTTGTGAGACGGAAACATGGAGGTAACCGGCCAATGAAAGATCCCGCGAACCCCGTATGCCGGACGATCAGCACCTTGCTTGCGCGCGTCGGCGACAAGTGGACGGTGCTCGTCGTCCAGACGCTCGGCGAGGGATCGAAGCGCTTCAACGAGCTGAGGCGCGAGATTCCGAGCGTGTCGCAGCGGATGCTGACGTTGACCCTCAGGAACCTCGAGCGCGACGGGCTCGTCAAGCGGACGGTGACCCCGACCATTCCGCCGCGAGTCGACTATGAGCTGACCGAACTCGGCCAATCGTTGCAAAAGCCGATCTGCGGCCTCGCGAAATGGGCGCTCGACCATGTCGCGGATATTCACGGGGCGCAGGCCCGGTTCGACGCCGAGCACGACGAGCGGCAAGCGGCTTAGCATTTCCGGCGCGGCTGGAAGCGGCTAGGGCATCGCCAATGCTGAAGCCCGTCACGACCGACATCGAAGCCCTGAAGATTCTCGACGACCGGCTGCGTTGGCTCAGCGCGTGGACTATCCACCACGCCAACCACATACGTAAGAGCGACGATGGGCTGAAGGTCGGCGGCCATCAGGCGAGCTGCGCGTCGATGACGGCGATCATGGCCGCGCTCTATTTCCATGCGTTGGGGCCGAACGACCGCGTCGCGGTGAAGCCGCACGGCGGGCCCGTGCTGCACGCGATCCACTATCTGCTCGAAAGCCAGTCGCGCGAGGCGCTGGAGAATTTCCGCGGCTTCGCCGGCGCGCAATCCTATCCCAGCCGGACCAAGGACAAGATCCCGGTCGACTTCTCGACCGGTTCGGTCGGCCTCGGGGTGGCGATCACCTTGTTCGCGAGCCTCGTGCAGGACTATCTCACGGCCCACGGCCAGATGGCGGAGGCCGAGCGGGGGCGGTTCGTTGCGCTGATCGGCGATGCGGAACTCGACGAAGGCAATATCTACGAGGCGCTTATCGAGGGCGCCAAGCATGACATCCGCAACCTCTGGTGGATCGTCGACTACAATCGCCAGAGCCTCGACGCGACCAGCGCCGACCGCATGTTCGAGCGCTTCGACGAGATTTTCCGCAGCTGCGGCTGGCGCGTGATCGAGATGCGCCACGGCAAGAAGCTGCAGCGTGTGCTCGACGGTGAGCCCGCGCTCAAGGACTGGTTCGAGCAGCTCTCCAACGCCGAGCTGTCCGCACTGCACTATCAGGGCGGAGCCGCATGGCGCGAGCACATCGAGGCGGCGCTCGGCAAGAAAGCGGCTGGCTTCCTCAAGGAGCA
>DASURT010000003.1:0-3265 GCA_036375515.1 Sphingomicrobium sp. | reverse complement strand
GGGATGCGGCCGCACGCACTGGCTGATCGGCAGGGTCTCGGTCGAATGCGCGTTCTGCGCGACCGCGCTTCCGCTGGCCGAAGCGAGCATGCGCTCCCACAACGGCCCGGTGGTCATCCAGCACAAGAACCGCGACGCCCAAGCCTGGGCGGCCTGATCTTTTCCGTCATTGCGAGGAGCATCAGCGACGAAGCAATCCAGCGGCGCGATCCTGGATTGCTTCGCTTCGCTCGCAATGACGGCTAGCTGGTTTTCCTTCTCACCGGCACCTGGACGTTGCACAGGTCCACTCCGCCCGCCGGGCGGACATAGAAATCGTCATGGCGGTTCGCGCGCACGCGCAGATAGGCCGCGAAGCTCGCGCTTCGGGTGTCCATATATTCGAATGACGGCCGCTCGCCCTCCGGCATCTGGCTGGCGAGGCGTACCGCCGCGATCGGGACATATTGCGCCTTGTCCTTGTAGAAGCCGAGCGCCTCGGTCCCGCGCGGAAGCGAGCTCAGTTGGTCGATCCCCTCGATCACCCGGCCGGCTACGGCGATGTTGCGGTCGAGGTGGCGCGGCGCGTGCCCGATCACCGCATAAAGCTCGCCGCCGGTGCCGGTGTCGGGCGAGAGGCCGCGGCCGACGCCCACGCTTCCATAGCAATGGGCGAGATCGGCCCAGCCGGCCTTCGGGCCGTAGGCGACCGGCCAGCCGCGGGCGAAACCCGCCGCGGGCGCGTAGGGGTCGGCATGGCCGAGCGGCTTGATGGCGAGCCCCTTCACCGGCCGGGTATATTCGGCGGGCGGCTTCGGGTTCACTCCGGCGGGCCAGGGCTCGCCGCTCTCGTTCAATCCCCATTGCGCGACATAATTGTCCTGCACTCGATAGACGGTCGCGCCGTCCCAATAGCCGGCGCGGGCCAATGCCTTGATGTTGGCGACGTGGACCGGCGCGAACTCGGGCGCGAGCTGGATGACGACGCGGCGGCCGCCCGCGAGGTCCATCACCAGCAGGTCGTCGGAATCGATGCTCTTCCAGGCGGACGCCGGCGAACCGGCGACGATGTCGCCCGGAGTTGGCAGTTTCTTGGGTGGTGCAGCCCCCGTGAGCGCCAGGGCTGCGAGAATGACCAGCGTCTTCATTCCGCCAATCAATCAGATTCGTCATTCCCGCGAAAGCGGGAATCCAAATGATTCACGCCGGGATGACGGCGCAATCCTGTCCAGCTATCGCCTTGCCATGTACACCGCCACCCTGATGCTGCTCGGCTCCGGCGAGCTCGGCCGCGAGTTCGCGATCGCCGCCAAGCGCCTCGGCTGCCGGATGATCGCCTGCGACCGCTACGCCAATGCGCCGGCGATGCAGGTCGCCGACGCCTTCGAGGTGTTCCCGATGCTCGATGGCGCCGCGCTCCGCGCCGCGGTCGAGAAGCACAGGCCCGACGTGATCGTCCCCGAGATCGAGGCGATCGACACCGCGACCCTCGCCGAGCTCGAGAACGAGGGCTGGCGCGTCGCGCCCTCGGCAAAAGCGGTCCAGCTCACCATGAACCGCGACGGGATTCGCGAGTTCGCCGCCCGCGAGCTGGCTCTCATCACCTCGAAATACCGCTTTGCCGAAAGCCGCGACGAAGCGATCGCGGCCGCCGCCGAGGTCGGGCTTCCGTGCGTGATCAAGCCCGTGATGTCGAGCTCGGGCAAGGGCCAGAGCGTCGCGATGGGGGTCGAGGAGGTCGGCTCGGCATGGGACCATGCGGTGGAAAAGATGCGCGGCGACCGCCCGCGCGTGATTGTCGAGGAATATGTCTCCTTCGACAGCGAGATCACCTTGCTCACCGTCGCCACCAAGGACGGGATCCAGTTCTGCGCTCCGGTCGGGCACCGCCAGGAAGACGGCGACTATCGCGAGAGCTGGCAGCCCGCCGCGATCTCGGAGGGCGCGCTGATGTCCGCCCGGCACCAGGCGCGAAAGCTGGTCGAGGCGCTCGGCGGCCAGGGCATCTTCGGCGTCGAATTCTTCGTTCGCGGCGACCAGGCGATCTTTTCGGAACTCTCCCCGCGGCCGCACGATACCGGGATGGTCACGCTGATTTCGCAATTCCCCAACGAGTTCGAGCTTCACCTGCGCGCGATCCTCGGCCTGCCGATCCCGTCGATCGAGCTGATCGGCCCCTCCGCCTCGGCGGTCATTCTTGCGGACCGCGAGAGCGAGGCCTTCTCCTACGACGGCATTGCCGAGGCGCTCGCCGTCGGCGCTCCGCGAAGGCCGGTCGACCTTCGCATCTTCACCAAGCCCAACACTCTGAAGAGCCGCCGGATGGGGGTCGCGCTGGCCCGCGACGACACGATCGAGGATGCGATCGAGCGGGCGAAAGGTGCAGCTTCACGCGTCCGCGTTCGTTACGCCAACCGAAGATGAGAGGAGCAGCAATGCCGATCCGCCCGACCATCGCGCTTGGCGCACTCGCGCTCGCGCTTTCGGCCTGCCAGCAGCAGCAGGAAGCGACCAGCCCGACCAACGAGCCCGCGATCAAGGTGAGAAGCTCGGAGCAGGAGCAGCTTCACAACCTCGACGCGCTCAACCTCGCCATCGCCTTGAAGCGCGCGATCTACGATGCCGGCTATACGTGCAAGCGGATCAGCGATGCCGGGTTCGTCGGCCATTACAAGAATCTCGACATGTGGATGGCGCATTGCGAATACGACCAGGGCGCCTCGCGCGACTGGGCGGTTTTCGCCGGCCCCGACGGGAGCGCCCAGGTGCGCGATTGCCGCGATGTCGATGCGACCGGCCTTCCCCGGTGCGAGATCACGAAACGGCCGAAAGGCCGCTTCGAAGGGATGAAATAGGCGTCAGCTCGGGTTGCACTGGCGAGTTTCCTTATACTCGCCGGCCGCCGACATTTCCTTGATGGTGACGCAATTGCCCTGGCGGATTTCCTCGCGCCAGCTGCCGTCCTTGTTGGTGACGCGGTTGCCCTTGGGGACGCGCTTGCCGTCCTTGATCTCGTAGCTCCAGCCCTTCGGCGTGGCCTGGTCCTGGGGCGGAGCCGCGGCCGCGCTGCCCGCCGCCGCGACAAGCGCGGCGCCGCCAAGCGTCAGCAATGTCCGTGCAATCCGCATGTTCACACGACTCCTCATGGTCCTCTCTAGCCCGAGCGACGTGAACCGGGGCTGACCTTCAAATGGGGTCATTTGACAGGAATGGGAGTTCGGTCGCGCGACGAAGCGCACGGCAAAGGCCCGGCAAGATGGTTGGGGCTTAGCCCTGCCTCGCCTTG
>DASURT010000002.1:0-4206 GCA_036375515.1 Sphingomicrobium sp. | reverse complement strand
GCCGCGCCCTATCGCGGGAGCCAGGGGGAGGTCGTCGGCGTTGTCGGCGTGATCGGGCCGACGCGGTTGAACTATGCGCGCGTGGTGCCCATGGTGGATTTCACTGCGAAAGCGCTGACGAGATTGATGGCATGAACGAGTCGACCAAAGACAAGGACGAGCTGCACGAGGAGGCGGAGGAGCTCCGAAAGGAGACCGAGATCGGCGCGCCGGAGGTCGCCGAGCATGACCGCGTCGTCCGGCTCGAAAAGCAGCTCGAGGAGGCGAACAGCAAGGCGCTTTACGCGGCGGCGGAGGTGCAGAACGTGCGCCGCCGGCTCGAGGCGGAGAAGCAGCAGGCCTCGGCCTATGCCGCGGCGCAATTCGCGCGCGACATGCTGGCGATCAAGGACCATCTCGACCGCGCGCTCGCCGCGGTGTCCGAGGAGCTTCGCGACGACAAGGTCGCGAGCCAGTTCCTCGCCGGGATCGAATCCACCGCGCGCGAGCTCGACGCCGTGTTCCAGCGGCATGGCATCACGCGGATTACGTCCATTGGCGAACCCCTCGACCCGCACCGGCACCAGGCGATGCTGGAAATCGCGAGCGACGAGGCCGAGCCCGGAACGATCGTCGAGGAAATGCAGTCCGGCTACATGATGAAGGACCGGCTGCTGCGGCCCGCGCTCGTCGGAGTGGCGAAGAAAGCGGACTGAGCGCCTCGGAACCTCAGAACCTCAGAACCTCAGAACGGAAAATAGGCTTGGATCACCACAATCGCTGTCACCCAGGTGATGACGTTGAGCGGCAGCCCGACCTTGAGGAAGTCGCCGTACGAATAGCCGCCCATCTGATAGACGAGAACGTTGGTCTGATAGCCGAACGGCGTGGCGAAGGCCGCGCTGCCGGCGATCATCACGGCGACGAGGAAGGGTCGCGGGCTCACCCCTAGCGCCTGGGCCAGGGCGACCGCGACCGGTGAA
Organism: Sphingomicrobium sp.; assembly: GCA_036375515.1. GTDB lineage: Bacteria > Pseudomonadota > Alphaproteobacteria > Sphingomonadales > Sphingomonadaceae > Sphingomicrobium. The sequence goes on along the minus strand of DASURT010000002.1, from coordinate 3,244 downwards.
ACGAGAACGGCGACGGTCGCATTCGACAGCAATTCGGTCAGAAACAAGGTGGCGCCGTAGAGGCCGATGAGGGCGACGATCGGCGGCACGCCGGTCAACGAGCCGATCATCGCCCGGGTCGCTTCGTCCGCCAGCCCCGTCTCCTCGAGGCCGATGCCGAGCACCACCATGCCGGCGATGAGCATCAATATGTCGGGCCTCAGGCCATGATAGGCTTCGTCGGCGGTGATCACCCGCAGCACGATCAGCAGCACCGCACCAGCGAAGGCGCAGGCGGCGATCGGGGCGAGGTTGAATGTCGCAGCGGCGATCACCGCGACAAAAATGCCGGCCGAGAGCCACGCTTTGAACGGCTGCAGCTTCGGGGTCGAGGAAAATGCCACGATGCTTCCGATTTGCGCACCGGCGAGACCCGCCTCCGCATCGGCGAGCGGGGGCTCCTGGGGCGCCTTGGCGGCGCTGCGGCCCATCAGTCGCTGGCTGAACAACAGCAGATAAAGGCCGCCGACCACCGCGACGGCGACCCCGACCGGCGTGATCTCGAACATCGAGAAGCGCGGCTGGCCGGCGACAACCGCCATGTCGTTGACCAGCAGGTTCGTCGACGTGCCGATGAGGGTGCAGCATCCGCCCAGCACGGCGGCGTAGGACAGGGGCATCAAGAATCTTTTGGGCGGCAGTTCGAGTGCCTTGGCGACGTCGCGAACCACCGGCGCGCTTAGCACCACGATCGGCGTGTTGTTGAGGAAGGCCGACGCTGTTCCGCACAGGCCTATCAGCAGCCAGATGCCGCCCTTTCCGATGCGGTGGCACAGGACCACGCCCTTGTGGATCGCCGCGTCGAGGAGGCCGGACAGCTCCATGGCGTAGGCGATGACGAACAGCGAGGCGAGGGCGATGATCGCCGGGCTGGCGAACGCTCCCTGGACCTCGACCGGGCGGACCGCGCCGGTGATCAGCAGCACCGCTGCGCCGCATAGCGCCACCACGTCGGCGCGCGCCTTGTCGAGGATGAGCGCCGCGATCACGACGACCAGCACGGCCAAGGTAACAAGCTGATCGAAAGTCATCGGCGGCCGATCGCTCCCCCGTTCGTCTCGCGCAACGGCGCCGCTTCTGGCACAGAGGGCCGATGGTGCACAGGCGCTTGGCATCGATGAGCGCGATCCTCGCGATTTTCGCCGTGTCCGCTTGCGGTCGCAAGGAGTCGGAGCCCGAGTCGAATAGCGTCGCGACGGAGGAGTCGAATTCCTCGGCGGCGATTGTCCTGCCGGAATCGAAACTCGACCGCGAAGAGCTGGTGCTGGCGGCGCTGCGGGCACTGTCCGCCACGGCGCTCGGCCATGATGACGCTAAGGCGCAGGAAGGGCTCAAGGGCCGCGAGTTCGAATTGCGAATGCGGTTCGGCTGTCCGGGCGTGCCAGCCAGCCCCGCGCGTGGCTGGACCTATGACGAGAAGGACAACGTGCTTCGGGCGCACATCAACGCCGATCTCTCCGCCGAAGAAGTGCCCGCGAGCGATCTTCTGCTGAAAGGCTATGAAGGCGTCGCGGGATTCACCGTCGACAGGCCGCTGCTCCTCACCTCCGGTTGCCCCGTAGCGCAATTCGCGGCCATGCCCCCGGTCGAGCCGGTCATCGCCGTTGCGCAGCTATTCACGAGCGAGGATTCGCGCATTCAGCGGCCGGAACGCTCCTATGAGATTACGAAGAAGGTCGATGCTATCGCCAGGCTGACCGCCGGACTTGATCTGGTGCTGTCCGGGCGCTTGGCGGAATTGTCGGACGGCCGCACGATCCATTGCGCCGCGGCGGACGGGCCGCCGACGTGCCTGATCGCGGTCAAGTTCGACCGGGTGGCGATCGAGAACCCCACCGACGGCTCGGTGCTCGGCGAGTGGAGCCACTGGTAATCGTCCCAACACCCGCCGCGGTCCTCTACGGTTGGGCGGATCAATGCACCTCGCGGTGGTGGACCTCGCTTTTGCTGACGAGGCTGAAGCGCGGCTCCGGCTCGACTGATCCCATCAGGCGCCCGGCCGCATGGCGGCCGACCTCGGGGCCGTGCTTGAAGCCGTGGCCCGACCCGCCGCCGACCAGGAGCACATTCTCGAGGCGCGGGTGGAAGTCGATCAGGAAATCGCCGTTGGAGCTGTTTTCGTATTGGCAGACGCGCGCTTCGGTCAGCGGCGCGGCCCTGAGGAGCGGAAAGCGCCGGTCGCGGAAGGCGACGATCTCGGCCAGCGCGCCCTCGGTCGGGCGCCGGCTCTGAGTGTCGGGATCGACCGGAACACCGTGGGCATCGTGGGCGAACTTGACGCCGCGACCCTCAAGATCGGGAAAACCGTAGAAAATGTCCCCGCCGTTGAAGTCCGCCCAGCCGGGCATCGCATCGGGCAGGAACCGCTGGTCGCCCGCGGGCGGAGCGAAGAAGAACACCTCCTGCCGCGTCGAGAGGATGCGCGGGCCGACCACATCGGGGAAGAGCTTGGGAAACCAGGGCCCGAGCGCGAAGACGAAGGCGTCCGCTTCGAGTTCTGCGCCACTCGACAGCCGAATCGAGCGCAGCTTGCCGCTGGCCTGCTGAAGCGTGTGCGCGGCCTCGTGGCGGTACTCGCCGCCCGCGCGGACGAAGCGGTCGACCAGGGTCTGGACCGCGCGCCGAGCCATCAACGCGCCGAAGCCCGGTTCGTATAGGCCGACACTGATCCCGTCGAAGTCGATCATCGGGAAGCGCTTCGCCATCTCGGCCTGGCTCAGAACCTCGGTCGGCAGTCCGAACTGCTTGTGCGCGGCGATGCTGTCCTGGACGTAGGGCTCCTCGGTCGGGAAGAAGAACAGGATGCCGCACGGGACGAAGATCGGCAGCCCCGAGACGGCGCTCAGCGCCTGCCACTGCGGCAGCGAATCCCGCGCCATGCGGGTGTAGATCGCGTCCTTGCCATAGGCCGCGCGCGTCAGGCGCGATTCCCCGCCCGACGACGCACGGCTGTGGGCGGGACCGTGAGCGTCGACCAGCGTCACGCGATGGCCTGCCGAAAGCAGGTGATGCGCGGTCCACGCCCCGAACACTCCGGCGCCGACCACCGCGACATGATTCGTCATGTTCCCGAACCTCGGGGATCGAACGGCAGCAGCGCGGCGGGCGGACAGACGGACGGATTTCCGCCATGTCTCGCAAGGAACACGTGTCGAACGATTTCGGCTTGCTGTTCAAGGCCATAGCGCCAGAACGGCCGTTCCGG
>DASURT010000001.1:0-12585 GCA_036375515.1 Sphingomicrobium sp. | reverse complement strand
ATCGCGGCGACACGTCGTGGATCGAGACGAGGAGGAGGCGGTCGGATGCCATCGTCCGCGCATCTGCGCTCGTCCCGGCCGCTTCGCCAGTCTTCATGGGGATGCATGAACAAAGCTTCACTTGAAGTTCATCCGCCTTTGTCGGCCTCGAACCCGGCATGCGGATCGTCGACGTGTGCGCATTCTATACGCCCCTAGGCGGAGGGGTTCGGACCTATGTCGAGGCGAAACTCAAGTCCGCGCGGCGGTTCGGCCATGAGATGATCATCCTGGCACCGGGCGAACGCGCCGAGGTCGTCAAGCGCGGACCCGGCGCGCTCATCGCCACGATACCCGGCCCGACCCTGCCGGTTGACCGCCGCTACCGCTATTTCCACGACGAGCCGGCGCTGCACCGGGCGCTGGATGCCCTCCAGCCGGACCATGTCGAAGTCTCGTCGCCCTGGTCGAGCGCGACCATGGCCGGGCGCTGGCAGGGCTCCGCGACCCGATCGCTGGTGATGCATTCCGACCCGCTCGCCGCCTACGCCTATCGCTGGCTGGGAGGCATTGCGAGCCTGCAGCGGATCGACCGCCTGTTCGAGTGGTTCTGGAGCCATTTGCGCGCGCTCGGAAGGACGTTCGACCTGGTCGTTTGCGCGAACCGGCAGCTGACCGAGCGGCTTCGCGCGCAGGGCATCGCCAGGGCGCAGACGGTGCCGATGGGGGTCGAGCCTGGCATTTTCTCACCCGCGTTGCGATCGGAGGGATTGCGCTGCTCGGCCTTGCATTCGCTCGGGCTCGGCGCGGATGCGGCGTTGCTCGTGGGCATCGGCCGGCTCTCGGCCGAAAAGCGATGGGACATGGTCATCCAGGCGGTGGACGAGGCCGCGCGCAGGCGGCCGACCGGCCTGCTTCTCGTCGGCGACGGTCCGCGGCGTCAGTGGCTCGAGGTGCTCGCCGAGCGATGCCCGACGGTGGGCATCCTCCGGCCCATCAAGGATCGGCGCGAACTCGCCCGCCTGGTCGCCAGCGCGGATGCCCTGATTCACGGCTGCGAAGCCGAGACCTATTGCATGGTCGCGGCCGAGGCGCGCGCCAGCGGAGTCCCGCTGATCGTCCCCGACCGCGGAGCGGCCAGCGACCATCTCGTTCCCGGCGCCGGGCTGATCTACCGCGCGGGGAAGGCCCGCGCGTTGGAGGAGGCGATCGGCGCCTTCGTCGCTCGCGGACCGCGGCTGCAGCGGGAAATCGCGACGCTCGACAGCAATGTGCGGACGATCGAGGAGCATTTCGCGGACCTCTTCGCGCGCTACGACGGCCTGATTCCCGCACGTGCGTTCCAGGCCGCTCCGGCGGACCTTCCAGCGCCGCGGTTGCAGCCGGCGCTCGCGCCCGTCCGCCGCTAGGGTCCAAACCCATTACCAGCGAGGCCGTGATGGTGACGAAAACGTGTTCTGGGAGTGAGCGAGTGAAGCCAGGTAGCATGGCCTACCTGGCAAGCGAGCGAGCGCGCCAGGGCGCGTTTTCGTCCCACCCGAAGGGCATGGCCCCGCCGGCGCCTCGCTTCGTCGAAGCGCTTGGTCGGTGGGCCCCGCACCGACCTTCACGCTTCTCCTCGCGCCGCATCCGGCGGGAGCCATGTCCCGGCTCTCGTTGGTAATGGGTTTGGACCCTAGCAACCGAATCATTAAATGTGCGGCGGGTCTTGGCCGGCCTGTCACATTCACCCGCTATTCAACGGCGACTTGGAAGAAAGCTGTTTCAAGTCACCGGGTGGGAACCGATGCTCGATCAGGCAACCCAGGACTATTTCCGCCGCCGCGAACGGGCCGAACGGGCGGCCGCGAAATGCGCCGCCTCCGACGCGGCTCGCCGGGCTCATCAGGAGCTTGCCCAGAACTACGCCGAGATCCTGCGCCGGAACCGAGGTCAGCCGGCGCGCGCGAGCGCGTCGCTGACGATCCGCTCGAATTCATCCCCGGCCGGGAATCCCGCCTCGACCCACTGATCCTCGATGTGCCGGAGGGTGCGTGCGACGATCGGCCCTTCGGAGAGGCCGCGCGCGATCAACGCTCCGCCGCCGATCGGGAGCTTCGGCGCCTTCCAATGCGCGATCGCGGAGGCCGCTTCGCTCGTGCCGGCGAGCAGCAGGCGATCGACCGCGCATGCGGTGCCGGCGCGATAGGCGAGGACTCGCGGCGCCGCGAACAACGAGGAGTCAACGGCGCAGGCGAGACGCTTCCTCGCCTTGTTCGACAGTTTGAGGCGGACGGCGATCTCTTCGGCGATGAGGGGGTCGCGCGGAAGCAGGGCAGCGAGGCGACGGAGGCTGTCGGGCTCGATACCCGCGGCCTGTTCGGCCGCAACCAGCGCCTTGAGCCCTGGAAGGCGTCCCGCGTCGATTTCGGGAAGAACGGGCCGTAGGATGCCACGCTGCAACATCACGGCGACGGTCGAGACGGGATACTCAACCCCGAGCAGCTTCAGCAACTCGTCGGCGATCCGCTCGCGCGACAGGGCCATCAGGTCGTTCGCGCGTTTCGCGCAGGCGTCGAGCGCTGCGGCGTCCAGCGTGCCCGCGCCGAAGCGCGCGTGGAAGCGGAAAAACCGCAGGATTCGCAGATGGTCCTCGGCGATCCGCTGGAGGGGATCGCCGATGAACCGGATGTGCTTTTCCCGAAGGTCGTCGAGCCCGCCGAAATAATCGAAGATCTCGCCCGACCGGGGATCCGCCGAGAGCGCATTGATGGTGAAGTCGCGGCGGGCGGCGTCTTCCTTCCAGTCGTCGGTATAGGCGACCGTCGCGCGCCGGCCGTCGGTGGCGAGGTCGCGGCGGAGCGTCGTCACCTCGAACGGATGGCCGTCGCTGACGGCGGTGACGGTCCCGTGCTCAACTCCCGTCGGGATCGCTTTGATCTTCGCGGCTTCGAGCCGCTCCACGACTTCTTGCGGTTTCAGCCGCGTCGCGAGGTCGACATCGCTGACCGGCAGGCCCAGCAAATCGTCGCGCACCGCGCCTCCGACGTACCGGGTCAGCCCGTCGTCGCCGCCGAGCGCATCGAGGACTCGCCGAATGCCGCGCATCTTGCGCCACTTCGCGACGTCGAGCCTCAGTTCCACTGCAGCCTGCGCGAAAGATTGACGATCATCGCCGCGGTCGCCCCCCAGATCCTGCGTCCATTCCAGTCGATCTCGTAATAATGGCGTGTCCGTCCGCGGAACAGAGCCGTCAGCCGAACCTGGTTCACGGGATCGAGAAGGTAGCGGAGCGAGGCCTCGAACCAGTCGGCGACCTCCTGCTCGTGCGGCTCGAGGGGGAGATCGGGCGGGATCACGCCGATGACCGGAGTCACGCGATAGTCGGTGACCGTGCGATAGGGCTCGATGGTCCCGACGATCTCGACTGCAGTCGGATCGAGCAGGATTTCCTCATGCGCTTCGCGAAGGGCCGCCGCGATGGCGTCCTCGCCCGGGTCGAGCCGGCCGCCGGGGAAGGCGACCTGTCCGGCATGGGTCCTCAGGTGTTCGCGGCGGACGGTGAGGATGACTCCGGGCTCGTCGCGGTCGGTGACCGCGATCAGCACCGCGGCCGGCGTGCCTTTCTCGTGGTCTTGCTCGACCATGTCGCCGACCAGCAGCTCGGTGTCCGGACACGACGCAAGCGCGTCGCGCAGGCGATCGGCGACGCCCGTCATCGCGCGGGTTCCAGGGCAAAGAAGGCGCCGTCGCTCCAGATTCCCGGTGGCTGGTGGCCTTCCGACAGCGCCAGCTCGGCGAGCTCATAATAAACGGAGCGGACCAGCTCGGCCTCGAGGCCGTGGCGGACAAGGATGCGTGGAGACGGGCCGCAGCCGGCCTCGACAATCCGCAGCGGGTGCCGTGGTCCGGCAATGACCGCATCCCCGCTGTCGAGCCTGAATGCGATTCGGCGGGCGCGCCCTTCGCCCTCGCTGCGCAACTCGAGCGCCCGGAAGGCGGTCGCCTCGACCTCGATCTCCAGCTTCTCGACGGGGGTTACCAGAACGTGGCGGCCGTCGGGCTCCCGCCGAAGAACGGTCGAGAACAGACGGACCATCGCCGGGCGGCGGATCGGCTCGCCCTGATGAAACCAGGTGCCGTCGCGGGCGATGCGCATCCCGGAATGGCCGCAGCGCTCGGGATTCCACTGGTCGACGGGGGGCAGGCGCCGCTGGCCGATCACGGCCCGGAGGCCGGCAAGGCTCAGGCCTTGAAGCTCGATGGGCGGGCGGCTTTCGGGCACGGTAACGTCATTGCGAGGAGCGCGGCGACGAAGCAATCCATTTGAGGCGCTGGATTGCTTCGCTTCGCTCGCAATGACAGACAGCCCGCCAATGACGGAGAACCGCACCGCTATCGTGACTGGAGCCGGGAAGCGGGTGGGCGCCGACATCGCCCGCTCGCTGGTCGAGGATGGCTGGACCGTGCTCGCGCATGTCCATCATGAATCCGACGAGGTTCCTCCGGGCGCCGCCAAGGTTGTCGCGGACCTGGCGGAGCCGGATTGCGCGGATCGCATCTTCGCCGCGGCGGGCCCGCTCCCGCCCGTGCGCCTCCTGGTCAACAATGCCGCGCGGTTCGCGTGGGACGGCTTGGGCGAGTTCAGCAGCGACCAGTTCGACGCGCACATGGCGGTCAACGCGCGCGCTCCGGCACTGTTGATCGACCGATTCGCCGCGGAGCAGGAGGACGGGACCGACGCGTCGATCGTCAACCTGCTCGATTCCAAGCTTGCCGCCCCCAATCCCGACTTCTTGAGCTATACCTTGTCCAAGCACGCGCTCCTGGGACTGACCGATCTCGCCGCGCGGGCGCTCGCTTCGAGGGGCATCCGAGTGAACGGCATTGCCCCGGGGCTGATGCTGCGCTCCAGCGGGCAGAGCGAGGAGAATTTTCGAGCGATGCATGCCGGAAATCCGTTGCGCCGGGGCGTCGAGCCATCTGACATCGTCGCCGCGATCCGCTACCTGATCGATGCCCGCTGCGTTACCGGAGAGGTGCTGGTGATCGATTCCGGCCATCGCTTCCTGGGCCTGGAGCGCGATGTCCAGTTTCTGGGGGACGAATGACCTTTGCGGATTCGAAACTGTCGGGGATTGTGCCGCACGGCCTGAAGGTGCGCTCGGCGCGAATCCTGCTCGAGTCCCTCGACGTCCAGGCCGATATCGGCTTCCACGAGTTCGAGGTCGGAACTCCTCAGCGGCTACTGGTCAGCGTGGAAATCTGGCTCGAGGACGTCTCCGCGCCACCCGACGACGAGCCTGCGCTCGCCTGGAACTATGACTTTCTGCGCTCGGAGGTTCAGGAGATCGCGTCCGCGCGCCGCTACAATCTGCAGGAAACCCTCGCCCATGCGATTTTCGAGCGGATCGCCGAGCTTCGCGGGATCGAGGCGCTCCGGATCCGGACTTCGAAGCCCGACATCTACCCGGAAGCGGAGGGCGTAGGCGTTGAGATTGCCTCGTTTTCCGGTGTTTGGCCGGGCGCTTAGTCGAAGGCCTTCCGCCTGTGGAACAAAATCCGTTGCGCCGCCCTTAACGCGGAGATAAGGAGGCGCGCTTTCGCTGATGTGACGATGAAACATCAGCGGTACATCCAGCAGGCAGGGCGAGCGTCTTACACGCCCGGTCTGGCCGTGGCTGTCACGGCATTTCGGGGAGAATTGCAGGTTAGATGTCCTACGCCCAACGCAAAGAGCTCAGCGGCAATCGGACCCTGGCGATCATCTTCGTCGTCATACTCCAATTTGTTTTGGGTTATGCGATCGTCACCGGTCTTGCGTACAATGTGATCAAGAAGGCCGCCGAGGACCTCAAGACCTTCGACGTGGAGGAGGAGCCGCCGCCTCCGGAAGAGCCGCCGCCGCCGCCGAAGGACATGCCGGACGTGCCGCCGCCGCCGGTGACTCCGCCGCCGCTGGTCCGGCTTCAGGCTCCGCCGCCCCCGATCATTTTGCAGGAGGCGCCGCCGCCGATGGTGATTCCACCGGTCGCGCCGGCACCGCCGCCGCCGCCGCCGCCGCCGCGCAAGGTCGAGTCCGCTCGAGCCAGGGGCGACGTCCGCAACCTGTTCAGCTCGGACGACTATCCGGCCTCGGCCCAGTCGTCGGGCGCCGAGGGTACGGCGCAGGCCCAGCTCACCATCGGTTCCGACGGGCGAGTGGCCAGCTGCAACCTCATTCGTTCGACCGGCAACGGCTCGCTCGATTCCGCCACGTGCAACATTCTTCGCCGCCGCGCGAAATTCACGCCGGCTCGCGACAGTAACGGCCAGCCCACGACGGATACCTACACCACGCCGCCGATCGTCTGGCGGTTGGAAGGCTAATCGTTTTTCAGTTCAAGGATTCAGAAGGAAAGCACAGTCATGCAAGCAGTTCCAGCAGCAGGATCAAACCCCTACGGCCTGATCCCCGCTCTCCAGCAGGGTGGCATCATCGCCATCTCGACGTTCGCCATCCTCGTGTTGATGTCGATCTTCTCGTTCTACATCCTGTTCACCAAGCTGATGCAGCAGCAGAAGATCATCGCGCAAGGCCGCAAGGTCCGCTCGAGCTTCTGGAACTCGCCCAACCTGCGCGAGGCGGCCCAGAAGCTTGAAGGCCGCAGCGCCTATCGCGCGATCGTCGACGATGCGCTGATTGCCCAGGACCAGCATAGCAAGCTGACCGATCCGATCGACCAGCATGACTGGATGGCCAACAGCCTGGCCCGCAGCCAGGGCGCGATCGGCGCCCGTCTCGGCGAAGGCCTTGCCTTCCTCGCGAGCGTTGGTTCGACCGCGCCGTTCATCGGTCTGTTCGGCACCGTCGTCGGCATCTATCGCGCGCTGATCAAGATCGGCGCGGCCGGCCAGGCGTCGATCGACGCCGTTGCCGGCCCGGTCGGCGAATCGCTGATCATGACCGCGCTCGGCCTGGTCGTCGCGGTCCCGGCCGTGCTTGCCTACAACTGGCTCGTTCGCCGCAACAAGTCGATCATGGAGGACCTCGCGGCCTTCACCAACGATCTTCATGGCTATCTGATGTCGAACGGCGCCGTGAAGCCGCGGATGGCCGGCGGGGCGGCGAAGACCGGCGCCCAGGCCCGGGCCACCACTCCGGCGCAGGCCGGCAGCGAGCCGCTGCGGACTCCGACCACCGCGAAGTAGTGACGAGGAGAGTCCGGCTCCGCCACGGGAGCCGGCTTTTCGCTCGGTAAAGGAAAGAGACCCGCCTTATGGCTGGAGCAACCCTACAAGAAGAAGCCGAAGGTACCGCGATGTCGGACATCAACGTCGTTCCGCTGACCGACGTGATGCTCGTGCTTCTGATCATCTTCCTGATCACCGTTCCGGTCGTCATCCAGACGGTCCCGGTGAGTCTGCCGAAGGTGCGCTACGAGCCGACGACGACCAAGCCCGACAATGTGTCGCTGAGCGTGAGGAACGGACCGGGCGGGACTTGTGAGGTCTACTGGAACCTGACCAAGGTGACCCAAAAGGACCTGCTCGACCGCGCGGTCAAGAAGCTCGAGGACCAGATCGCCAAGGTCGGTGGCGTCCAGAACATCAACGAAGAGAACATGCCCGAGGCGCACATCCGCGGCGACATCAACACGCAGTACAAGTGCATCGGCGCCGCTATCATCACCATGCAGCAGGCGGGCTTCCAGCGCGTCGGCTTCATTTCGGAGCCGCCGCCCAACGCCGGCGTTCGCGAAGGCTAGGAGTTTTCAGCCATGTCAATGCAAACCACGGGTGAAAATGACTCTGGCGAGCCCATGCTGGACATCAACACGACGCCGCTCATCGACGTCATGCTGGTGCTCCTGATCATGTTCATCATCACGATTCCCATCCAGACGCACGCGGTGAAGCTGGACCTGCCGGTCAACCAGCCGAACCAGCAGCCGCCGCCGATCGAGCCGATCAAGAACAAGGTCGTGGTAACGGCACAGGGCGAGATCCTGTGGAACGGCACCCCCGTGAGCCAGACCCAGCTGCGCCAGTATCTCGAGGTCACGCAGCAGATGAACCCGGTCCCGGAGCTTCACCTGCAGCCCGACGCGACGGCTCGCTACGAGCTGGTCGACGAGGTGCTCGCCATCACGAAGCGCGCCCACGTCCAGAAGATGGGCTTCGTCGGCAACGAATATTACACCCAGGTCTTTTAGAAGAGCTGCGGCATAACAGAAATTGGGGGCGGTCCCGGCGGGGCCGCCCTTTTCGTTTGAGGCTACTGGCGCTTGCGAGGACGCCATGCCATTGCACCCGCGATGAGCGACCAGCGCCGTTTTGCCGTCGTGATCCTAGCCGCGGGCCAAGGCACGCGCATGCGCTCCGACACGCACAAGGTGCTGCATCCGATCGCCAGTCGTCCGCTGCTGCTTCACCTGCTTCACCGGGTCGACCGGCTCGGCGCCGACAAGAGGGTCGTGGTCGTCGGCAAGGGCCGCGACCAGGTCGAGGTCGCGCTCAATAGCCGCGACGTCATCGTCGCGCACCAGGCGCAGCAGAAGGGGACCGGCCACGCCGTCCAGCAGGCAGCGGGAGCGCTGGAAGGCTACGACGGCCCCGTGCTGGTCCTCTACGGCGACACACCATTCGTTGAGTCCGAAACGCTGGACCGGATGCTCGACCGGCTCGACGGGGACGGCGGGCCGGGGGTGGTGGTGTTGGCTTCGCGACCCGCCGATCCGCTCAAATACGGCCGCATCATTCTCGGCAAGGGCGACCGCATCGCCAAAATGGTCGAATATAAGGACGCGACGGAAGAGGAGCGGGCGGTCCGCCTGTGCAATTCCGGGATGATGGCGGTGCGTTCGACGGACCTGTTCCGCTGGCTCGCCGAGGTCGGCAACGACAATGCGGCGCAAGAATATTACCTGCCCGACATCGTCAACATCGCCGCCGCCGAGGGCCGCGAGGCGGTCGTGATCGAAGGCGATCCCTACGAGACCGCGGGCGTCAACAGCCGCGCCGAGCTCGCCCATCTCGAGCTCGAATGGCAGCGGCGCCGCCGTGAGCAGGCGCTCGATGAGGGTGCGACCCTGATCGACCCGGAAAGCGTCTGGTTCGCCTACGACACGAAGCTGGGGCGCGACGTGACGGTCGAGCCGCATGTCGTCTTCGGTCCCGGCGTCGAGATCGCCGACGGCGCGACAATCCACGCCTTCAGCCATATCGAGGGCGCGATCATCGGCGCCAAGGCGAGCATCGGTCCGTTCGCACGCATCCGCCCCGGCACGCGTCTCGCGGACGCGACGAAGGTCGGCAATTTCGTTGAGCTCAAAAAGGCCGATGTCGCCGAGGGCGCGAAGATCAACCACCTGTCCTATGTCGGGGACGCCCAGGTCGGGGCAGGCGCCAACATCGGCGCGGGGACGATCACCTGCAATTACGACGGATTCGGCAAGCACCGGACGGTGATCGGCGCGGGCGCCTTCATCGGCTCGAACACCGCGCTGGTCGCTCCGGTGACGGTGGGGAAAGGCGCCGTGATCGGCGCGGGATCGGTGATCACTCGCGACGTCGAGGCCGACAGCCTGGCGGTCGAACGAGCCGAGCAGAAAGGGGTTGCCGGCTGGGCCAGGCGCTTCCGCGAACGGATGACGCGCAAAGCCGCGGAGTAGCCGCGCCTATCTGAACTTGCGAAGGAACGCGGTCAGCTTGGCGAAATAGGTCGGCTGGTCGTCGTAGAAGGCCATGTGCCCGCCGTTGGTCGCGGCGAGCTCGCCATGCGGAAGCTGTTTGGCCATCGCTGCCATGTAGGCGGGGTCCATCGTGTCGTACTTGCCCGAGATGACCAATGTCGGGGTCTCGATCTGCTTGAGGTCATCGAAGCGATTCCAGTTCACCAGCCGGCCGCTGGCACCCATTTCGCTTGGACCCTGCATGGTCGAATAGAAATCCCGGTTCATGTTTGCCATTGAATTGACGACCGGCGTCGGCCATTCGGCAGCGGGGCGGCGCAGGATGTGCTGCTCGTACCAATAAGGCATCAACAGCGCCATGTAGCCGGGCTGCTCGGTCTGGCCGGCTTTCTCCATGTCCAGGATCCGCTTGAGGACCGCCTGATCCATCTTCGGTTCGAGGACGTTCCTGGCATAAGCATTATAGGCCGGGATCGAGGCCATCATGTTCGAGATCACCAGGCATTTCATCTGGTCCTGGTGGGCCAGGGCATATTCCATCGCCAATATGCCGCCCCAGCTGTGGCCGAGCAGGCAGAAGTTCGACTTGTCGCCACCGATCGCCTTGCGGACCTGGTCGACCTCGTCGACGTAGCGGGCGAGGGTCCACAGATCGGGGTCGTTGGGCCGGTCGCTGACGCCGGTTTCGAGCTGGTCGTAGTGATAATATTCGACGCCTTCGCGCGGCAGGAAACTGTCCATGACGTCGAGATAGTCGTGGGATGCGCCAGGGCCGCCGGTCAGCAGCAGAAGCTTGAGCTTCGGGTTGTTGCCGACGCGCTTGATCCACACCTGATGGGGGCCCTTGGGAGTTGCGATCGGGACCATGCGCTCGCCGCCGCTCCACGCGTCGGGATGGCCGGTGTTGTCGTAATAGGAAGCGGGCGGCGCGGCGAGCTGCTGGGGCTCGTTCCGGCAGCCGGCGGTGAGCAAGATCATTGCACCTGCGAATGCGATCACCGAACCACGCATATCGCCCCTCCGCTTGCTGTTGCAGGCGCCCGCAATGATGCATAGCGGCGCTGCGCGGAACTTCAAAGGAGCCGGGAACCAGATGTGCGGAATTGTCGGGATCGTCGGCGCCAGCGACGTCGCGCAGCGCCTGTTCGACGGGCTCAAGCGGCTCGAATATCGCGGCTATGATTCGGCCGGCATCTGCACGATCGACAGTGGCCAGCTTGTCCGCCGACGCGCGGAGGGCAAGCTCGATAATCTCGCCCGTGAGCTCGAGGCCGATCCGCTCCACGGGGTCACTGGAATCGCCCACACGCGCTGGGCGACGCACGGCGCGCCCACTCTCGGCAATGCCCACCCGCACATCGTCGGGCCCGTGGCGCTGGTGCACAACGGGATCATCGAGAATTTCAAGCCGCTCCGCGATGAGCTGATTGCGGAGGGGCGCAGCTTCGAGAGCGAGACCGATACCGAGGTGGTCGGACACCTCGTCGCGCGCGAGATCGAGCGCGGAGCCAGCCCACAGGATGCGGTCGCCGCCGTGCTGCCGCGCCTGACGGGCGCCTTCGCGATCGCCTTCCTGTTCCGCGATGACCCCGACCTCATCATCGGCGCGCGCATGGGGGCTCCGCTGACCGTCGGCTACGGCGATGGCGAAAACTATCTGGGGTCGGATGCGCTGGCCGTGGCGCCGTGGACCCAGCGCATCGCCTATCTCGACGAGGGGGACTGGGCGGTCGTGCATCGCGACCGGATCGAGATTTTCGACAAGGACAACCGACTGGCGACACGCGAGATCGTCGAATCCGGAGCATCCTCGGCGCCGGTCGAGAAGGGCAATTACGCCCATTACATGCAGAAGGAGATTTTCGAGCAGCCGATCGTGGTCGCCCAGACGCTCCAGAGCTATGTCCGGCCATTCGAGGGCGAGGTTGCGCTGCCGGTCTCCGATGCGGACCTCGAGAGCGTCAACCGGCTGACGATCGTCGCCTGCGGGACCAGCTATTACGCCGGGCTCGTCGCGAAATATTGGGTCGAGCAGTTCGCGCGCGTGCCGGTCGACATCGATGTCGCGAGCGAGTTCCGCTATCGACAGCCGGTGCTCGAGCCGGGCGGGCTTGCGCTGTTCATCAGCCAGTCGGGCGAGACCGCGGACACGCTCGCGGCGTTGCGCCACGCACGCTCCGAGAAGCAGCGCATCGCGGTCGTCGTCAACGTACCCACCAGCTCGATGGCGCGCGAGGCGGACCTGCTCTTGCCGACCCATGCCGGTCCCGAGATCGGCGTCGCTTCGACCAAGGCCTTCACCTGTCAGCTGGCCGTGCTCGCGGCGCTCGCCGCGAACCTGGCGCGGGCCAACGGGCGGCTCAGCCGCGAGGAGGAAGCGGCGATCGTCGCCCATCTCCAGGAGGCGCCGGCCGCGCTCAATCAGGCGCTCGGCCACGACGACGACATTGCCGCGATGGCCCACCTGATCGCGCCGGCGCGCGACGTCCTTTACCTCGGACGCGGGCCCGACTTTCCGATGGCGCTCGAAGGTGCGTTGAAACTCAAGGAAATCAGCTACATCCACGCGGAGGGCTATGCCGCGGGCGAGATGAAGCACGGCCCGATCGCGCTCATCGATGACAATGTGCCAGTGATCGTCATCGCGCCGTCCGGGCCATTGTTCGAGAAGACCGTCAGCAACATGCAGGAGGTCCGCGCGCGCGGCGGCAGGATCGTGCTGATCAGCGACGCGAAGGGCATCGCGCAGGCGGGCGAGGGCTGCATGGCGACGATCGAAATGCCGGACGTGCACCCCCTCATCGCGCCCTTGGTCTATGCCGTGCCGGTGCAGCTCCTCGCCTATCATACCGCCGTACTCAAAGGGACGGACCTCGACCAGCCGCGCAACCTGGCGAAGAGCGTTACGGTCGAGTGAATCGGCGTCGATGAAACACATCGGCATCCTCGCGCA